>NZ_JBHWFF010000010.1:101017-112566 GCF_042733785.1 Streptomyces sp. NPDC059695
GGGGGCCAGCTCCTACTACTCCCGGACCCCCCCCCGGGGGCCCGCGCCGCCCGCCGCGTCCGCGGCGGCCGCGCCGGCCGGTCCCGCGCCGACCACCACGACGTCCCAGACGTCGGCCGACTCCTCGCCCTCCGGGGCGGACGCCTCGTCCGGCGCCTCGCCCGGCGCGGTGTCCGACACCCCGTCCGACACCCCGTCGTCCGGCAGGGGCGCCGGCTCCGCGTCCGCACGTCCGGCCGCACTCCCGGCGGCGCTCCCCGCGGCCCCGGGAGCCGCGCCTGCGGGCTCGGTGGGCTCCGGACCGGCGTTCTCTGCGTGCTCGCTGCTCACGTGTGCTTCTGCTCCTGATCCGACCGGTGGTCTGCTCCTGACGCATCCTACGGCGCGGTAGCCAGGGGCCCGCCCGTAGGATCGACGGTGCGTTCGCCGTACCACGACATACGACGAACGTCGTCCTCACGTCGTAACGTCGCACCCATCAGGAGCGTGCCCATGACCTCGAATCCGATCGCCGAGACCGTCCGGTCACTGATGCCCCGGGCCAAGGCCGAGCTCACGGAGCTGGTGGCCTTCGAGTCGGTGGCGGACGAGGCCGTGGCGCCCCGCAGCGAGTGCGAGGCCGCCGCGAACTGGGTCGCGGACGCCCTGCGCTCCGAGGACTTCCGGGACGTGGCGCTGCTCGACACCCCCGACGGCTCGCAGTCGGTGTACGGCGTCCTGCCCGGCCCGGCCGGCGCGCCGACCGTCCTGCTGTACGCGCACTACGACGTGCAGCCGAAGCTGGACGAGTCCGTCTGGCTCTCCCCGCCGTTCGAGCTGACCGAGCGGGACGGCCGCTGGTACGGACGCGGCACCGCCGACTGCAAGGGGGGGTTCATCATGCACCTGCTCGCGCTGCGCGCCCTCAAGGCGAACGGCGGTGTTCCGGTGACCGTCAAGGTCATCGTCGAGGGCTCGGAGGAGCAGGGCACCGGCGGTCTGGAGCGGTACGCGGAGCAGCACCCCGAGCTGCTCACGGCCGACGCCATCGTGATCGGCGACGCGGGCAACTTCCGCGTGGGCCTGCCGACCGTGACCGCGACCCTGCGCGGCATGACGATGATCCGGGTCCAGATCGACACCCTGGAGGGCAACCTGCACTCCGGTCAGTTCGGCGGCGCCGCGCCCGACGCGCTGGCCGCGCTGATCCGCGTCCTGGACTCGCTGCGGGGGCCGGACGGCTCCACCGTCATCGACGGTCTCGCGGCCGACCAGGTGTGGGAGGGCCTGCAGTACCCGGAGGAGGACTTCCGCCAGGACGCGAAGGTGCTGGCGGGCGTGTCGCTGCCGGGCGCCGGCACGGTCGCCGACCGGATCTGGGCGCGCCCGGCCGTCACGGTCATCGGCATCGACTGCCACCCGGTGGCCGGGGCGACCCCCTCGGTCCCGAAGTCGGCCCGTGCGCAGATCAGCCTGCGGGTGCCGCCGGGCGAGGACGCGGCCGAGGTGACGAAGCTGCTCTTCGCGCACATCGAGAAGCACACGCCGTGGGACGCCCGGGTGACGCTGGAGCAGGTCGGTCAGGGCCAGCCGTTCCAGGCGGACACCTCCAGCCCGGCGTACGCGTCGATGGCCGAGGCGATGCGGGTCGCGTACCCCGGTGAGGAGATGCAGACGGCGGGCATGGGCGGCTCGATCCCGCTGTGCAACACGCTGGCCTCGCTCTACCCGGAGTCGGAGATCCTGCTGATCGGCCTGAGCGAGCCGGAGGCGCAGATCCACGCGCCGAACGAGTCCGTCTCGCCGGAGGAGCTGGAGCGGCTCTCGGTCGCCGAGGCGCACTTCCTCGTCAACTACGCCCGCTCGAAGCAGGTCTGACGCCGGATCGGGCCCGGCGCGGATGCCGGGCCCGGCCCCGGATCGGTTCAGCGCTCGGCGAAGCTCGCCGAGAGCGTAGACGCACCCGGCGGACCTGCGCGGCTGCGTAGGTTCGCCGTATGACATCCATCGAACTCGCCAGGATCACGCCCCGACTTCACCTCCTCGACTTCTCCATCGGTCAGGCCTATCTGTGGCAGGACGAGGAGGAGCTGACCCTGATCGACGCCGGCTGGGCCGGTACGGCGGACGGGATCGCCGCGGCGATACGGTCGGCCGGCCTGGCCCCGGAGCGGCTGCGCCGGATCGTGCTGACCCACTGCCACCGGGACCACGTGGGCTCGGCGCAGGAGCTGGCGGACCGGTACGGGGCGGAGATCCTCGCGCACCGGCTCGACGCGCCGGTGATCCGGGGCGAGGCGCCGGTCCCCGAGCCCGATCTGCTCGACTGGGAGCGCCCGATCTTCGCGCACGGCCTGACCTCTCCGGAGGCGCCGCCCACGCGGGTGGACCGGGAGGTCGAGGACGGCGAGGAGCTGGGCTTCGGCGACGGGGCCGTGGTGGTCCACGGCCCGGGCCACACGCCCGGCTCGATCGCCGTCCATCTGCCGCGCCACGGTGTGCTGTTCGCCGGGGACACGGTGGCCTCGGTGCCGGACGTGATGTTCGGCGTCCTGCACGTCGACCGGGCCCTCGCCCTCGACTCGATGCGTGCGCTCGCGAAGCTCGCCCCCTCGGTGCTGTGCTGCGGCCACGGGGCTCCGGTGACGACGGACACGGCGGAGCGGCTGGCGGCCGCGGCGGCGCAGGCACAGGCGTAGGGCCTGCGGCCGGCGGCGGCGGCGCGCAGGCACGGGCGCAGGGCCTGCGCCGGGCGGGGGCGCAGGCCTGCCACAGGCGAGGGCCGCGTCAGCCGACCGGGACGCCCGCCTCCAGGTTGAGGACGGTGCCGCGTTCGCGGGCGCGGAGGGCCCAGCGGAGGCGTCGGTAGCGGACGGGCGGCAGCAGGGTCTCGGCCTCCTCCTCGGTGACGAACCGCCAGCCCCGGAGCTCGGAGCCGGGGAGGCGGAGGCGTGCGGCGTCGGCGGTCCGCAGGGTGCCGCCGTCGAAGAGGAGGCGGAGGCCGCCGTAGCCGGGGGGCTGGGGGCGCTCCCAGTCGACGAGCAACAGCTTCGGTACGGCGTCGAGTTCGAGGCCGATCTCCTCGGCCACCTCGCGCATGCCCGCCCGGGCCGGGGCCTCGCCGGGCTCGACGACGCCGCCGGGAAACTCCCAGCCGGGCTTGTAGGTGGGGTCGACGAGCAGGAACCGGTCCTGCTCGTCGAAGAGCAGGACGCCGGCGGCGAGCGTCTCACCGGTGGGCTCGGGTGTCTGGACGATGCCGCAGGGGGCAACCCGCCCGGCCCGGACCGCGTCGGCGACGGCCCGGGCCGCCTCGGCCGCGGTGAGGGCCGACGTGTCGAGCGTGTACGCGTCGGCGGCGAGCCAGTCCAGGGCGGCGCGGTACGGCGGCAGGTGCTGGTGGCACCACTCCCGTACGCGGGCGTCCGCTTCGGGGTCGCCGAACTCCGCCCGCCCGTCGATCCGCTCCCGCAGGATCGTTTCCTCCGGGGCGAGCAGCACATGCCGCACCTCGATGCGGCGGGCGGCGAGCCCGCCGAAGATCTCGTCCCGGTACTCCTGGCGGAGCAGGGTCATGGGGACGACGAGCACGCCGCCGACCTCGGCGAGAAGGGCGGCGGCGGTGTCGACGACCATGCGGCGCCAGATCGGCAGGTCCTGGTAGTCCTCGACCTCCGCGAGCCGCTTGGCCGGGAGGAGCCGGCGCAGCCCCCCGCCGGTGACCTCGGGGTCGTACAAGGTGCTGTTGGGGATCAGATCGACCAGCTCGCGCGCGGTGCTCGACTTTCCCGCGCCGAACGTACCGTTGATCCAGACGATCACGTTTCCCCCTCTTCGATAGCCCCCAGTGGCTTGCCCGCAACACCCTGCCACGGAAACCACGAACCCATGTCTCGGCATGTGCGTGACACTTCCGGGCAGCCGTCGTTGAGAACGGCGAGCACGAGGGGGTGCGGAGATGAGTCGTACGGTTCTCGAACGGTTTCCGGCCGGCGGCCCGCGGGGCAGCTGGCCGGCGGAGGAGTTCGCCGGGGCGCGGCGCGAGGAGGGAGTGCCGGCCAGGGTCGTCATGGACCTGGAGTCCGACACGTTCCTGGTGATCGTGGAGCAGCGGACGCCGGAGCGGGTACGGGAGTGACGCCGGTCCCGGGTCGGGGCCGGGCGCCTGGGCCGGGAGCGGTGGCAGGGGGCGCGGGACGGGTGTCGGCCCGGGAGCGGCGGCACGGGCGTTTCGACGGACGGACGCGAGTCGGGGACGGAAACCGACCGGCGGGGGTCGGGGACGGGCGCGCCGACCGGCGCGGGTCAGGGACGGGAAGACGCCGGCATGGCCGCCGCGGCGGCGCCGAGAAGGCCCGCGTCGGTGCCCGTGGCGGCGGGGACGACCGTCAGGTTCCGGACGAAGGAGAGCGCGGCGTAGTCGCGCAGGCCGCGCCGGAGCGGGGCGAAGAGGACCTCCCCGGCACCCGCCACCCCGCCTCCGACGACCGCGATGTCGATCTCGACGAGGGCGGCGGTGGCGGCGATGCCCGCCGCGAGCGCCCGGGCCGCGCGCTCGAACGAGGCGATCGCGACCCGGTCGCCGGCGTGCGCGGCGGCGGCCACGGCGGCGGCGGAGACGTCGCCGTCGGGCCCCGGCCGCCAGCCGTTGTCCAGGGCCCGGCGGGCGAGGTGCGGGCCGCTGGCGACGCGCTCGACGCAGCCGCGCCCGCCGCAGGCGCAGGGGTCGCCGTCCAGGTCCACCGGGATGTGGCCGATGTGACCGGCGTTGCCGGTGGGTCCCGGGTGGACCCGGCCGTCGAGGACGAGGCCACCGCCGACGCCCGTGGAGACCACGAGGCACAGGGCGTTGGCGTGCCCGCGGGCCGCGCCCAGCCAGTGCTCGGCGGCCGTCATGGCGACGCCGTCGCCGACGAGGGTGACCGGGCGCCCTTCGGTGGCCCGGCCGACCCGCTCGACGAGGGGGAAGTCGCGCCAGGCGGGCACGTTGACCGGGCTGACGGTTCCCCGGGAGGCGTCGACCGGTCCCGCGCTGCCGATGCCGACGGCCGTCGCGGACTCCCAGAGCGGAGAGGCGGCCAGGTCCGTCAGGACCGCCTCGACCGCCGCCATCACCGTCGCGGCGTCCTCACGCGCGGGCGTGGGCCGCTGCGCGCGGACGCGGACCCGGCCCCCGCCGTCGACCAGGGCCCCGGCGATCTTGGTGCCGCCGATGTCGAGGGCGGCGACGAGGCCCGTGGCGGGGTCGGTGAGCATGGGCGCGGGGTCTCCAGTCGGCGGGTGGGGGGCGGGAAGCGGTTCTGTACAGTCTTACCCGGTCTGACAACGTTGTCCAGGTTCTATGCTCGAACCGAGATCGACTCGACACCCTCCGGAGGAACCGCGCACCGTGGCCGACATCGCCCGCCGCACCGAGTCCCGCTACGGCAATCGGCCCACCATGAAGGACGTCGCCGCACGGGCCGGCGTCGGCCTCAAGACGGTGTCCCGGGTCGTCAACGGCGAACCGGGCGTCACCCCCGACACCGCACGCCGGGTGCGGGAGGCCATCGAGGTCCTCGGCTTCCGCCGCAACGACAGCGCCCGTGTCCTGCGCAAGGGCAGGACGGCGACCGTCGGACTGGTCCTGGAGGACCTCGCCGACCCCTTCTACGGGCCGCTCAGCCGGGCCGTGGAGGAGGTCGCGCGGGCGCACGGGGCGCTGCTGTTCAACGGTTCCAGCGCCGAGGACCCGGAGCGGGAGCAGGAGTTGGCGCTCGCGCTCTGCGCCCGCCGGGTCGACGGTCTCATCGTCATCCCGGCCGGTGACGACCACCGGTACCTGGAGCCCGAGATGAGGGCGGGGGTCGCCACCGTCTTCGTCGACCGGCCCGCCGGACGGATCGACGCCGACGCCGTGCTCTCGGACAGTTTCGGCGGTGCACGCGCGGGCGTGGCCCATCTGATCGGACACGGCCACCGCAGGATCGGCTTCATCGGCGACCGTCCCCGCATCCACACGGCCGCCGAACGCCTGCGGGGCTACCGCGCCGCGATGGAGGACGCTGGCCTCCCGGTCCGGGACGCCTGGGTCTCCCTCGGGTCCACCGAGCCGGAGCGGGTGAGCGCGGCGGTACGGGAGATGCTGGCGGCGACCGAACCGGTGACGGCCCTGTTCTCGGGGAACAACCGCGTCACCGTGACGGTGGTCCGGGCCCTCGCCCGGCACGGGCGGCCGGTGGCCCTGGTCGGCTTCGACGACATCGAACTGGCCGATCTGCTCGGCGTCACGGTCGTGGCCCAGGACGCCGCCGCACTCGGCCGGACGGCGGCGGAGCGCCTCTTCCGGCGCCTCGACGGGGCCGAAGGAGCGCCGGAGCGGCTGGTGCTCGGCACGACGCTGCTCGCCCGCGGATCGGGCGAGATCGCGCCGTGAGGGCCTGCCGCCGGGTCCTCCGGCGCGGTCGGGTCCGCCGCGGCCGCGACCCCCGGCAGCCGTGATGCGGCGGTACTGCCGCCCGGTCCACCGGATCCTGGAACCGGCTCGGCGGCTCGGTGTCGTCCATCAGCCGGTACGCGCAGTCGCCGCGCTCCAGGCTCCGGACGAGCAGCGGCGGCGGCCGGGAACGGGTGAGGGTGGGTCGCATCCGAGCACGCGGGCTCGGTGCCACTGCCGCTCGGTCTGCGCTCGCTGCTAGCGTGCCGTCCATGATCAAGGGCGACTTGGCGGGTCGAATAGGCCGGATGGCGGGGAACAACGCGCCGGAGCGCGTGCTGGTCGCCGCGAGTTTCGTCAACCGGGTCGGCAATGGTCTCTTCAACGCGGCGTCAGCGCTCTACTTCACCCTGGTCGTGGGCCTGCCCGCGGTCGAGGTCGGTGCCGCGCTCACCATCGCCGGAGTGATCGGCCTGTGCGCGGGCATACCGGGCGGGCACCTCGCGGACCGGCGAGGAGCGCGCACGATCATGATGGTGGCCCTCGCGGTCCAGGCCGCGTCGATGGCGGCCCTCGTCCTCGTCGAGAGCTGGGCCGCGCTCACGATCATCGCGACGGTCGACCAGATCGCCGCCGCGGCCGGCGGGGCGGCGTGGGGCGCGCTGGTGGTCCGGGTCGGCGGCGAGCGCCCGGCCCTGTTCCGTGCCAAGCTGCGCACGTTCGTCAACCTGGGCGTTGTCCTGGGCACGGTCGGTGCGGGGCTGGCGCTGGCCGCGGACACCCGCCGTGCCTATGTCCTGCTGATCCTCGGCAACGCGGCGAGCTTCGCCCTGTGCGCGGCGCTGTTGCTCCTACTGCCCCGCTATCCGGTGCTGCCCGCGCCGCCGCGCCGGCGCAGGTGGCTCGTCTTCGCGGATCGTCCCTTCCTGACGTTCACCGCCCTCTACGGGGCCATGGGACTGCAGTACCCGGTGGTCTCGCTCCTCCTGCCGATCTGGATCTCCGAGCACACCGAGGCGCCGCGCTGGACGGTGGCCGCGCTGTTCGCCGTCAACTCCCTGTTCTGTGTGCTGATGCAGACCAGGATCGGGTCGCGGATCGAGACCCCGCACGAGGGCGGCCTGGCGTTTCGCACGGCGGGGCTGCTCTTCCTCGTCAGCTGCCCGATGATGGCGCTGGCGGCGTATACCCCCGTCTGGGCGGCGGCGGGCCTGGTCCTCGCCGCGATCTTCGTCCACAGTCTGGGAGAGGTGTGGGAGTCGTCGGCGGCCTTCGCCCTGGGCTTCGGTCTTGCCCCCGACCACGCCCAGGGCCAGTACCAGGGTGTCTTCGGTCTCGGCTTCAGCGCGGGCCAGGCGCTCGCCCCCGCGATCCTCACCACGGTGGTCCTCGGCCTCGGCACGACGGGCTGGCTGCTCCTGGCGGTGTTCTTCGCCGTGCTGGGCGCTGCCGGTCCCCCTCTGGCCCGCTGGGGCATGCGGACCCGGCCGCAGCCAGGCGTCGCGGCCGAGGTCACGGGCTGACCCCGAGACAGGCCTCGGAGGCCTCCTCCTCCGGAAGCGGCGCCTTCGGCCCCGGCGCGGGGATCAGCAGATCCGCAGCCCCGCCACGGGGCCGCCTCCCGCACCGCCCGACAGATGGAGCACGCTGAGGTAGACGTTGGTGTTGCCGCTGTCGTCGTCGGTGCGCGCGAACCAGCGGCTGGTGGTGCCGCCGTACGTCTCGGTCCGGTCGAGGTCGACCTGGCAGGAGAACGTGTGCGGTCCGGCGCCGACCGTCCCCATCTCCCCGCCGTCGTACCGGGTGGTGGTGGCGCTCCGTACGACCTGGCAGGTCGCGGAGGAGCCCGAGGCGGTGCAGCCGGAGGCGGGCGGCGGGGCATCCGTGGTGGGCGCGGCCGTGGCGCCGCCCCCGCCCCCGGAGGGATCGCGGGTCGTGCCGGTGCCGCCGGCCGCGGCGGCGCTCCCGCCCTGCTTGCCCGGGGCCGTCGTGGCGCCGCCCGCGCCGCCCGCGCCGGAGGCCGGGTCCGCGCCCGTACCGCCCGTGTCCGGGCCGTCCTCCCCCGAGTCCCGGCCGGGGCCGTCGGTGGCCGTTGCGTCGCCGGCGGCCGTACCCGACTCACGGCCCGAGGGGGTGGAGCCGGTGGAGGGGGTGGCGGTGCCGCTCGGCCGTCCGGAGGCCGCGGTGCCGCTCCCCGGGTCCAGGACGCGGCCGGGGTCGCCCACGGTGTCGCCGCCGCCGTCCCCGTCCCGCGGGGTCTCCGAGGACGCCCGCGTGCCGCCGTCGCCGTCCATGAGGGCGTACGTGATGCCGCCGCCGGCCAGCAGGACGGCGGCCACGGCGGCGGCGACCACCGCGTTGCTCCGGCGGGGCTTCGCCTCGGCGCGCCGCGCGGCCCGCGTCCCGGCACGTCCGGCCGTGCCCGCGTCGAGCTGCGCGGGCGGCACCGGGAGGGCGGGCCCGAAGGCCCCGGCGGGTGGGGCGGAGAAGAGCGGCGGGGTCTGCGCCGGGCCCGCGGAGGGGTTCACGTCCGCCCCGTCCGCGTACGGGTTCGTCCCGGGGGCGTCCCCGTAGGGGTTCGGCGCGAGGAACCCCGGGGCGGGTGTCTCCGCCACGGGTGTCCCGGGCGCGGACGTCCCCGGCACAGGTGTCCCCGGCGCGGGCATCCCCGCCGAGGGTGACCCCGGCGCGGGCATCCCCGGCGAGGGTGACCCCGGCGCGGTGGCTCCGCCCGTCACCGGCTCGGGTTCCGCCTCCGCCTCCCCCAGCGCGTCGAGCAGCCGTGCCGCCTCGCGGGCGGTCGGGCGGGAGGCCGGGTCCTTGTCCAGGAGGCGGAGCAGCACCGGGGTGAGGGCTCCGGCGCGGCGGGGCTCCGGGAGGGGTTCGGTGACGATGGCGGCGAGGGTCGACCAGGTGGACGTGCGGCGGAAGGGCGAGGCGCCCTCGACCGCGGCGTACAGGGTCGCGCCCAGGGCCCAGACGTCGGACGCGGGGCCCGGATCCTGCCCGCGGGCGCGCTCGGGGGCGAGGAAGTCGAGGGAGCCGACGATCTCGCCGCTGCGCGTGAGGTGGGTGGCGGAGCCGTCGCCGGGGTCCTCCATCGTGGCGATGCCGAAGTCGGTGAGGACGACCCGGCCCGAGCGGTCGAGCAGGATGTTGCCGGGCTTCACGTCCCGGTGGAGGACGCCCACGTCGTGCGCGGCGGCCAGCGCCTCCAGGACGCGGGCGCCGATGCGGGCGGCCTCGGCGGGTTCGACGGTGCCGCGTTCGCCGAGGACGTCGTCGAGGGAGGGCCCTTCGACGAGCTCCATGACGATGACGGGCCGGCCCTCGTGCTCGGTGACGTCGTGGACGGCCACGACTCCGGGGTGGCGGACCCGGGCGGCGGCTCGGGCCTCACGGGTCATCCGCAGGCGCAGGTCGGCCAGTTCGGGCGCGGCCGCGTCCGAGAACGTACGGAGTTCCTTGACGGCCACCTCACGGCCGAGGACCTCGTCGACGGCCCGCCAGACGACGCCCATGCCTCCGCGGCCGAGCCGACGCACGATTCTGTAGCGGCCCGCGAGCCGCCCGTTCTCCCCCGATGACACCGCTGCCCCGTCCCCTGTCGATCATGTGAACTCGACAAGAGTACGGGGCAGTTGGCGCGAAAGTGACCGTTTAGCGATCAGTGGTGACCGTGAGGTCGCCTCGGCGCGGGGCGGCGAAGCGGTCGAGGTCGGCTCGGGTCATGCCGGTGAGGGCGTCGACCTCGACGGTGTCGAGCGCGCCGCACTGGAGGCCGCGGAGCAGGTAGGAGGCGAGGGCCTTGGCCGTGGCGGGCTCGTCCATGACGTCGCCGCCGGCGTGGTTGGCGTAGGCGGAGAGCCGCTTGGCGGCGGTCTCGAAGCCCTCGCGGTAGAAGGCGAAGACGGCGGCGTAGCGGGTGGGGATGTGGCCGGGATGCATGTCCCAGCCCTGATAGTAGGCGCGGGAGAGGGCGCGGCGGGTGAGGCCGTAGTGCAGGCGCCAGGCCTCGTGGACGTGCGCGGTGGAGCCGACGGGCAGGACGTTGGTGGAGCCGTCCGAGACGCGGACGCCGGTGCCGGCGGCGGCGACCTGCATGATCGCCTTGGCGTGGTCGGCGGCCGGGTGGTCGCTGGCCTGGTAGGCGGCGGACACGCCGAGGCAGGCGCTGTAGTCGAAGGTGCCGTAGTGCAGTCCGGTGGCGCGGCCCTCGGCGGCACCGATCATGCGGGCGACGGCGGCGGTGCCGTCACTGGCGAGGATGGACTGGCTGGTCTCGATCTGGATCTCGAAGCCGAGGCGGCCCGCGTCGAGGCCGTGGGCCTTCTCGAAGGCCTCCAGGAGGCGGACGAAGGCGGTGACCTGCTCGGGGTAGGTGACCTTGGGGAGGGTGAGGACGAGGCCGTCGGGGAGGCCGCCGTTCTCCAGGAGGCCGGTGAGGAAGACGTCCGTGGTGCGGATGCCGCGGTCGCGTACGGCCGCCTCCATGCACTTCATCCGGATGCCCATGTAGGGGGCGGCGGTCCCGTTCGCGTACGCCTCGGAGATCAGGCGGGCGGCGCGGGCGGCGTCCTGGTCCTCGTCCTGCCCGGCGTAGCCGTCCTCGAAGTCCACCCGGAGGTCCTCGATGGGCTCGCGCTCCAGCTTGGTCCGCACACGGCCGTAGACGTCCTCGGCGAGGTGGTCGGAGAGGCCGAGGACGGCGGCGAAGGACGCGGCGTCGGGGGCGTGCTCGTCGAGGGCGGCGAGGGCCTGGTCGCCCCAGGAGCGGATGGTTCCGGCGTCGAAGACGTTGCCCGGGACGTAGACGGTGTGGACGGGCTGGCGGGTGCCGGGGTCTCCCGGGTAGCGCCGGTCGAGCTCGGCGTCCACCGAAGCGAGCGAGGCGCTGATGCCCTCGCTGACCGCGCCCGCGAGGCTCGTCGACACCTTCTCCTGCTGACCCATCCTGCATTCCTCCTGTTTTCCGCTTCACGGAATCAACAATCCGCATAGCGAAGGTAGTAGGCGCCGGGACCTGCGTCAATGGTTGTCCGAAACGGCCGGGGGGGGGGGGGGGGCCCCGCCGGGGGCCCGGCCCCCCCGCCCCCCCCCCACACCAGCTCAACAACTCACCGGGGGGGAGACGGGAGAGAGAGGAGGAGGCGAT
>NZ_JBHWFF010000010.1:112576-141243 GCF_042733785.1 Streptomyces sp. NPDC059695
CTAACCCTCTAAAAACACTACCCCTTCCATCTTCGGTCTCGCCGCGGGCCCTGGCATATTTGTTTCCCCCAACCGGGGGGGCCCCCCCCGGCCCCCCCCCCCCCCCCCCCCCCCCGGGACCGACAGAACCGCAGGTCATCAGCCCTTGCGGGTCTTGACCTCTTCGGTGAGCTGCGGGACGACGTCGAACAGGTCGCCGACGACGCCGTAGTCGACCAGGTCGAAGATCGGAGCCTCGGCGTCCTTGTTGATCGCGACGATGGTCTTCGAGGTCTGCATGCCCGCGCGGTGCTGGATCGCGCCGGAGATGCCAGAGGCGATGTACAGCTGCGGCGAGACCGACTTGCCGGTCTGGCCGACCTGGTTCGAGTGCGGGTACCAGCCGGCGTCGACGGCGGCGCGGGAGGCGCCGACGGCGGCACCGAGCGAGTCGGCGAGCGCCTCGATGACCGCGAAGTTCTCGGCGCCGTTGACGCCGCGGCCGCCGGAGACCACGATCGCGGCCTCGGTCAGCTCCGGGCGGCCGGTCGACTCGCGCGGGGTGCGCGCGGTGACCTTGGTGCCGGTGGCCAGCGCGCCGAAGGAGACCTCGAGGGCCTCGACGGCGCCGGCGGCCGGGGCGGCCTCGACGGGGGCCGAGTTCGGCTTGACCGTGATGACCGGGGTGCCCTTGGAGACACGGGACTTGGTGGTGAAGGAGGCGGCGAACGCGGACTGCGTCGCGACCGGGCCCTCGTCACCGGCCTCCAGGTCCACGGCGTCGGTGATGATGCCGGAGCCGATGCGGACCGCGAGGCGGGCGGCGATCTCCTTGCCCTCGGCGGAGGACGGGACGAGCACGGCGGCCGGGGAGACGGCGGCGACGGCGGCCTGGAGCGCGTCGACCTTCGGGACGACGAGGTACTCGGCGAACTCGGGGGCGTCGGCGGTGAGGACCTTGACGGCGCCGTGCTCGGCGAGCGCGGCGGCGGTGTCGGCGGCGCCGTTGCCCAGCGCGACGGCGACCGGGTCGCCGATGCGGCGGGCGAGGGTCAGCAGCTCCAGGGTGGGCTTGCGGACGGCTCCGTCGACGTGGTCGACGTAGACGAGGATGTCAGCCATGGGACTTCAATCTCCTGCGAACGGAAAAGGGGCGGTCTGAGGGGAACGGACGCGGTTCGCGCGAGCCCTTAGATGAACTTCTGGCTCGCGAGGAACTCGGCCAGCTGCTTGCCGCCCTCGCCCTCGTCCTTGACGATCGTGCCCGCGGTGCGCGCCGGACGCTCGGCGGCGGAGTCGACCGCGGTCCAGGCGCCCTCGAGGCCGACCTCGTCGGCGTCGATCTCCAGGTCCTCCAGGTCCAGGGACTCGACCGGCTTCTTCTTCGCGGCCATGATGCCCTTGAAGGACGGGTAGCGGGCCTCGCCCGACTGGTCCGTCACCGAGACGACGGCCGGAAGCGAGGCCTCCAGCTGCTCGGAGGCGGTGTCGCCGTCACGGCGACCGGTCACGACGCCGCCGTCGATCTTGACCTCGGAGAGCAGCGTGACCTGCGGGACGCCCAGGCGCTCGGCGAGGATCGCCGGCAGGACGCCCATGGTGCCGTCGGTGGAGGCCATGCCGGCGATGACGACGTCGTAGCCGACCTTCTCGATGGCCTTGGCGAGCACGAGCGAGGTGCCCATGACGTCGGTGCCGTGCAGGTCGTCGTCCTCGACGTGGACGGCCTTGTCGGCGCCCATGGAGAGCGCCTTGCGCAGCGCGTCCTTGGCGTCCTCGGGGCCGACCGTGAGCACGGTGACCTCGGCGTCGTCGGCCTCTTCGGCGATCTGCAGGGCCTGCTCGACGGCGTACTCGTCGAGCTCCGACAGAAGGCCGTCGACGTCGTCGCGGTCGACGGTCAGGTCATCGGCGAAGTGCCGGTCGCCGGTGGCGTCGGGCACGTACTTCACACAGACAACGATCCTCAAGCTCACGCCGGCTCTCCTACTGCATCGGTCATAACTGGGCTGCCTTGTTGCTCGCAGCATAGGCGCCTGAAGGGCGGGTTTCCGGTCGGGGCGCCTGACGCCCCGACCCGAATATTACTCGCCAGTACACCCAGTTCGTTACCGCTGAGCAAGCGCTCAGCCATGTGACCTTGCCAACGCGCGGAGAGCGGCGCGCACGGGAACTCTCAGTCGCGCAGCGCGTTGAAGCGGCCGTGGTGGTAGAGGAGCGGCCGGCCGGCTCCGTCCGGGTCCCCGGCGACCGCCTGCGCGATGACGATCCGGTGGTCCCCCGCGGGCACCCGGGCCACCACGCGGCAGACCAGCCAGGCGAGGACGCCGTCGAGCACGGGCACGCCCTCGGGGCCGAGGCTCCAGCGGGTGCCCTCGCCGAAGCGGTCGGCGCCGCTGCGCGCGAAGGTGGCCGCGAGCTCCTGCTGGTGCTCGCCGAGTATGTGCACGCCGATGTGTTCGGCCTCGGAGACGACGGGCCAGCTGGAGGAGGTCGTACCCACCCCGAAGGAGATCAGCGGGGGTTCGGCGGCCACGGAGTTGAGCGAGGTCGCGGTGAAGCCGACGGGGCGTTCGCCGTGCGCGGTGATGACCGCGACTCCGGCCGCGTGCCGGCGGAAGACGGAGCGGAGCAGATCGGGTGAGGCCTGCCGGGGTGCGCCGATCGTGGGAACCGTGCTGAGCTGGAGGTCCGGAGTGACCGTCATGGAGTTGTCCTTCTGCGAGGGCGTCATGAGAGGAGTCCTGGGGTGGTCAGACACCCGGACAGCGCGCGCTCGCGTTGCGGGCCAGGTCCACGTGGGCCCGGCCGTAGAGAAGGAGTTCTATGGGCACCCCGCAAGGGTGACGATCGGTGGACGGTGCAGTCAAGTGCGTACCGGGATGTGGGAGAAGTGTCACGGCGTCAGACCGCCCGGCCGAGAGCGGCGATGACGTCCGCCCTGCGGGGCTGTCCGGCGGCCCGGCGGACGACGCGCCCGGCGGCGTCGAGGACGAGGACCGTGGGGGTCCGGACGATGCCGAGCTCCCGCACCAGGTCGAGCCGCTCCTCGGCGTCGATCTCCACGTGCCCCACGCCCGGAACCATCGCGGCGACCTCGGCGAGGGTGCGGCGGGTGGCCCGGCAGGGCTGGCAGAACGCCGTCGAGAACTGGACGAGGGTGGCCCGCTCCCCCAGTGCGGCGCCGAGCGCCTCCGGACCCAGGACCTCGGTCATGCCACTCCCCTTCACTCGTCCGTTCCCCCGGTGCAGCACCCGGCGCCGCCGATCGATTCCCGCCACGGCCACCGCGAGTGACGAGAATCTCCCTGTACGAAGCCGTCTGGACTGGTCACGGGGCCCCACATGGGGCACGATCTGCCCAAAGCCGAAAACCTACGGCCGCGTAACTTCGCCGGGAGAACCCGCTCCGGGCGCCTGAAGAAGAGGTTCCTCTCCGATGGCAGAACTCGTCTATCGACCGGTCGTCGGTGCCGCGCTGACCCTGTTCAAGGCGCTCGACCTGAAGATCGACACCCAGGGTTCGGAGCACATCCCCCGGACGGGCGGCGCCGTGCTCGTGAGCAACCACATCAGCTATCTGGACTTCATCTTCACCGGTCTCGCCACGCTGCCGCAGAAGCGCCTGGTGCGCTTCATGGCGAAGGACTCCGTCTTCAAGCACAAGATCTCGGGACCGCTCATGCGCGGCATGAAGCACATCCCGGTGGACCGCGCCGCGGGCGAGCACGCGTACCAGCACGCCCTGGAGTCGCTGCGCGCCGGGGAGATCATCGGCGTCTTCCCCGAGGCGACCATCTCCCAGTCCTTCACGCTCAAGAGCTTCAAGACGGGTGCCGCGCGCCTGGCGCAGGAGGCGGGCGTCCCGCTGATCCCGATGGCGCTGTGGGGCACCCAGCGGCTGTGGACGAAGGGCCGGCCCCGGAACTTCAGGCGGAGCCACATCCCGGTGACGATCCGCGTCGGCGAGCCCGTGGAGGCCCCCGCCGACCAGTACGCGGGCGCCATCACCCGGCGGCTGCGCGAGCGCGTCCAGGAGCTCCTGGAGGCCGCCCAGCGCGCCTACCCGGTGCGCCCGAAGGACGCGAGCGACACCTGGTGGGTGCCCGCGCACCTCGGCGGTACGGCTCCGACGCCGGCACAGGTGAAGGAAGCCGGCTGACGCAGCTCCCTCGGAGCCGTCCCAAACCGGCCTAGGAGCCGCCTCGAAGCCGTCCCGGCACTGCCGGCCGGTTCAGAGCCCTGCGGGCAGCGTCCGTTCGAGGGACGCGCGGTCCGGCGCGGCCTTCAGGGCGGCCAGGACGGCCGGGTGCGGCTCCGCGTACAGCTCGGGGTGGTCCACCTCCCCCAGCTCGGGCCGTACGGGCCAGGCCAGCCGCTCCTCTCCCAGGGAGAACCGGGCGTCGACGCCCGGCTTGTTCCCCCGCACGTCCTGACGGGCCCAGGCGCGTTCGCCGGGCAGCAGGACGGCGACCAGGCCGTGGATCACCGGGTCCGAGCCGTCGTCCTCGGTGAGCCGCTGGTAGCAGAGGGCGGCGGGGATGCCGCGGGCTCGCAGCAGCGCCGCGTAGGCGATGGACTTGGCGTAGCAGATGCCGGTGCGCCGCTCCAGGACGTCCGAGGCGCGCCAGGTGACGCGCGGGTCGCCGGAGTCCATGGAGTGCGGGATGGTGTCCCGGACGAAGGTGTAGGCCGCCTCGGCGTATGAGTATGCGTCGGGGTGGTCGGCGGCGAGGCGTTCGGACACGCTCCTGACGAGCGGATGGTCATGATCGACAGCCTCGCCCACCGCGAGATAGGCCTTGATGTCGGGGCTCTGTTGGATGAGTTCCATGCGGAGCGACCCTATGAAGACGGCCGGACGGAGTCAATGACTTTCCGTCCGGCCGCATATTCATACACCGCGTGCTAGCGGGCCAGCTCTTCCTTCAGGGCCTGGAGGAAGGCGTCCACGTCGTCCTCCGTGGTGTCGAAGGCGCACATCCAGCGGACATCGCCGGCGGCCTCGTCCCAGAAGTAGAAGCGGAACCGTTCCTGCAGGCGTCGGCTCACCTCGTGCGGGAGGCGGGCGAAGACCGCGTTGGCCTGCACCGGGTAGAGGATCTCCACCCCGTCGACCTCGCGCACCCCGGCCGCGAGGCGGCGGGCCATCGCGTTGGCGTGGCGGGCGTTGCGCAGCCACAGGTCCTTCGCGAGGAGGGCCTCCAGCTGCACCGACACGAAGCGCATCTTCGAGGCGAGCTGCATGGACAGCTTGCGCAGGTGCTTCATGTGGCTGACCGCGTCGGGGTTGAGGACGACGACGGCCTCGCCGAAGAGCATGCCGTTCTTCGTCCCGCCGTACGAGATCACGTCCACGCCGACCGCGTTCGTGAACGCGCGCATCGGCACGTCGAGCGAGGCGGCCGCGTTGGCGATCCGGGCCCCGTCGAGGTGCACCTTCATGCCCTTGGCGTGGGCGTGCTCGACGATCGCCCGGATCTCCTCCACCGTGTAGACGGTGCCGAGCTCCGTGTTCTGGGTGATCGAGACGACCTGGGGCATGGCCCGGTGCTCGTCCTCCCAGCCCCAGGCCTGCCGGTCGATCAGCTCGGGGGTGAGCTTGCCGTCCGGGGTGGGGACGGTGAGCAGCTTGAGGCCGCCCATCCGCTCCGGCGCGCCGCCCTCGTCCACGTTGATGTGGGCGCTCTCGGCGCAGATGACGGCGCCCCAGCGGTCGGTGAGCGCCTGGAGGGCGGTCACGTTCGCCCCGGTCCCGTTGAAGACCGGGAACGCCTCGGCGGAGGAGCCGAAGTGGCTGTGCATGATCCGCTGGAGGTGATCGGTGTACTGGTCCTCGCCGTAGGCGACCTGGTGGCCTTCGTTGGCGAGGGCGAGGGCCGCGAGGACCTCGGGGTGTGCGCCGGCGTAGTTGTCGCTGGCGAAGCCCCGGACCGACGGGTCGTGGTGACGACGTGCGTCGGTCCTGGGGCCGAGTGCCGCGGTCACGGCTTGGGGGTCAGCCACAGACGCTGTCCATTCACTTCCTGGGCGGGCTTGTCCCAGAGCCCGGCGATCTCCTCGGCCAGGTCCTTGACGTCGGTGAAGCCCGCGAACTTCGCGTTGGGGCGTTCGGCGCGCATGGCGTCGTGCACCAATGCCTTGATCACCAGGATGGCAGCCGCCGCCTGCGGGCCTTCGTCGCCCCCCAGCTTGCGGAAGGAGTCGGCCATGGCGAGGGTCCAGGCCTCGGCGGCCGCCTTGCCCGCGTTGTACGCGGCGTTGTTGGCGACCGGCTTGTGGGCGCCGGACTGGCTGATCAGGGCGTACCGGCCGCGCCCGCCGGCGCGCAGCAGCCCGTCGTGGAAGGCGAGCGAGGTGTGCTGGACCGTGCGGATCAGGAGCTTCTCCAGGAAGTCCCAGTCCTTGAGGTCGGACTCGGTGAAGGACGGGGCACCGCGCCAGCCGCCGACGAGGTGGACCAGGCCGTCGATCCGGCCGAACTCCTTCTCGGTCTTCGCCGCCCAGTCGCGCGTGGCATCCAGGTCGAGGAGGTCGACGGTGTCGCCGACGACCTTGGCCCCGCCGTGCGCGTAGCGGGCGGCGTCGACGGCCTCCGCGAGGCGCGCCGGGTCGGCGTCGGAGCCGACGACCGTGGCGCCGGCCTCGGCGAGCCGCAGCAGCGTGGCCCGGCCCGCGGGTCCGGCCGCGCCGGCGACCGCGATGACGGCGCCGTCGAGCGGTCCGCCGTTTCCGTTGGAGATCATGGGCGACGCCTCCTCGGTGTTCTCGGTGAGGTCGCTCACGCGGCGGCCCGCTCGGTGCTCGGGACGTCGGCGGCGGTGATGCCCTTGGTGTCGGCGATCACGCCCTTCAGCCTCTTGGCGAGGGCCTCAAAGAACATGCTGAGCGGAAACTCGTCCGGAAGCACGTCGTCGACGAGCTTGCGGGGCGGCAGCGAGAGGTCGAGGGCGTCGGGACCCTTGGCCCACTTCGATCCCGGGTGCGGGGCGAGGTAGCCGGAGACGAACTCGTACGCCTTGAACCAGTGGACCAGCTTCGGGCGGTCGATGCCGTCGCGGTACAGGGTCTCGATCTCGGAGCAGAGGCGGTTGGTGACCTCCGGGGCCCGCTCCCAGTCGATCGTGAGGATGTTGTCCGTCCAGCGCACCACGTCGTTCTTGTGGAGGTACGCGAAGAGGAGCTGGCCGCCCAGACCGTCGTAGTTGCGGTTGCGGTCGCCGGTGAGCGGGAACCGGAACATCCGGTCGAAGAGGACGGCGTACTGCACGTCACGGCCGTGCGCGTTGCCCTCGGCCTCCAGCTTCACGGCCTCCTTGAAGGCGGTGAGGTCGCAGCGGAGCTCCTCCAGGCCGTACATCCAGAAGGGCTGGCGCTGCTTGATCATGAAGGGGTCGAAGGGCAGGTCGCCGCGGCTGTGGGCGCGGTCGTGGACCAGGTCCCAGAGCGCGAAGGCCTGCTCGCAGCGCTTCTGGTCGCCGAGCATGACGGCGATGTCCTCGGGGAGCTTCACGCCGAGGGTGTCGACGGCCGCCTCGGTGACCTTGCGGAAGCGCGCGGCCTCGCGGTCGCAGAAGATGCCGCCCCAGGTGAAGCGCTCCGGGACCTCGCGGACGGCGACGGTCTCGGGGAAGAGGACGGCCGAGTTGGTGTCGTACCCGGCGGTGAAGTCCTCGAAGGTGATGCCGCAGAAGCCCGGGTTGTCGTAGCGGGTGCGCTCCAGCTCGGAGAGCCACTCCGGCCAGACCATGCGGAGCACGACGGCCTCGAAGTTGCGGTCCGGGTTGCCGTTCTGCGTGTACATCGGGAAGAGCACGAGGTGCTGGAGCCCGTCGGCGCGGCCGGCGGCCGGGTGGAACTCCATGAGCGAGTCCAGGAAGTCCGGCACCGCGAAGCCGCCCTCGACCCAGTGGCGCAGGTCCGCGACGAGGGCGCGGTGGTACGCGGCGTCGTGCGGGAGGAGCGGGGAGAGCTGCTCGACGGCCGCGACCAGGCGGTCCACGGTCAGCTCGGCGAGCGCGCGGGCGGGGGCGTCCTCGGCCTCGAAGTCGATGGAGCCGTCCGGGCGCTGCCAGGGACGGATCTCCTCCACGGCATTCTTGAGCTCGGCCCAGGCCGGGTGGTCGATCACAGGGGCGTCGGTGGATATCCCCCCACCGGTCGTGTCCTGCACAAGAATTTCCGTCATGCCTCTTCCTCCACAGGAGAACCTCGCGTCAAGACAACGTAACCATTGACGCCTGATTCCCACAAGGGGAGGCAAGGGAAATTATCCTGTGCGACCCCCCTGGCGACAGAAAGTTTTCCTGCGCACCAGGGGTGAAGCCACTCTTCCGCCGTGCGGATCAGTCCAGCGGCTTGATCAGCAGCTCGAACTCCAGGTCGTCGCGCTGGGGCAGGCCGAAGCGCTCGTCGCCGTACGGGAACGGGGTCATCCGGCCCGTGCGCCGGTAGCCGCGCCGCTCGTACCAGGCGATCAGCTCCTCGCGCACCGAGATCACCGTCATGTGCATCTCGCGCGCGTCCCACAGCTCGCGCACCCGGCGCTCCGCCTCCGCGATGATCCGCTTGCCGAGGCCCGCGCCCTGGAGCTCGGGCCGCACCGCGAACATGCCGAAGTAGGCCGCCTCCCCCCGGTGCTCCAGCTGGCAGCAGGCGACGAGCTCACCGTCGCGCTCGACGACCAGGAGCCGGCTGCCGGGGGCCTCGATGACCGCGGCCACGCCCTCCGGGTCGGTGCGCTGCCCCTGGAGGATGTCCGCCTCCGTCGTCCAGCCGCCGCGGCTGGCGTCGCCCCGGTAGGCCGACTCCACGAGCGGGACGAGCGCCGGGACGTCGTCGAGGACCGCTTCGCGGTAGCTGATCCGGCCGGTCTCCTGGGACGTGGCGGTGTCCATGTGTGTGGGGCTCCCCTCGGGTGCTGACGATCGGCGTGCGCGATCGTCCCGAGCCTAACGCGCGCGCCCCTTCACTCCCCTCGTACACCCGTGCGCGCCCGTGCGCCCGCGTGCGGCGCCCGGCCGGCGGGCATTCACCGGGAGGGGACGGCGTCCAAGGGGAGGTGTGCCCGTGCACGGAGCGGCCCTGACCGGGTGGCTGCTGGTCGCGCTGTGCGCGGCGACGGGCGTCTACTGCCTGCTGCGGATGCGCGCCTGCGTCGGCGAGGAGCGGCGGGCCGCGGGCGGCGAGGCGGTGATGGGCTTCGGCATGGCCCTCATGGCCCTGCCCGCAGCCGCCCTCAGCCCCCCGCACTGGAGCTGGGCGGTGTACGCGACGGTGTTCGGCGCGGCGACGCTGCACGGACTCCTGGCGCTCCGGCACGGCGGTCAGCATCTGCACCACCTGGTCGGCTCGCTCGCCATGGTCTACATGGCGGTGGCGATGGCGGCCCCCGGCGCGGCGGGGGCGCACGCGGGGCACACGGCCGGGGCCATGGGGCCGGCGGGAGGCATACCCCTGCTCACGGGCGGGCTCCTCCTCTACTACATGGCGTACGTGCTGCGCGCGGGGACGCGGCTCGTGCCGGTGGCGGCGAGCGCGGGCGGACCGGGGCCCGCCTGGGCGACCCGGCCGGAGCTGACGCTCGCCTGCCGGCTCTCCATGGCCCTGGCGATGCTGGCGATGCTGGTGACCCTGTGAGGCCGCGCGCACCCGGACACGGGCGGCCCCACGGGATCCGGTCCGGCGGCAGCGGCTTCCGGCCAACCAAACCGTGGCGTACGTCACTTGACGGACGCGCCCATACCCCCGGCGAGTACCGCCCTCATAGGGTGACGGCATGTGGGTCTCCCTCGCGCTGTTCCTGCTCGGCGTCCTGACCGCCCTCGCGGCCCCCCGGCTGCTGTCCCGGGCCGACTGGGCCGAGCGAGAACCCGTGGTGGCCCTGTGGGTGTGGCAGTGCGTGGTGGCCGCCGTACTGCTGAGCTTCGCGCTCTCCATGACGTTCAGCGCCTCCGCCTCCTGGCAGGCCGTCCGGGGACAGGTCTTCGCGGGCGCGCCGCGCGCCGTGGTCGACGCCTACGAGCTCGGCACGTCCGGTCCCTGGTCCGCGGTCCTCGCGGTGGTCCTCGCGGCCGGCGGGCTCTGGTCCGGCGCGATGCTGGGCCGCGAGATCGGTCTCGCCCGGGCCCGGCGCAGGCAGCGGCACTGCGAGCTGCTGGTCCGCGCGCCCCTGATGCCCGGGGAGCTGCCGGGCAGCGAGCGGCTCGTCGTCCTGGAGGGCGAACGGGCGCACGCCTGGTGGATGGCGGGCGCCACGCCCCAGCTGGTCATCACGACCGCGGCGCTGCGGCGGCTGAAGGGGCGCCAGCTGGACGCGGTCCTGGCGCACGAGCAGGGCCACGCCCGCGCCCGGCACGACTGGCTGCTGCACAGCTCGGGGGCGCTGGCCGCCGGATTCCCGGGGATCCCGGTCTTCGCGGCCTTCCGCGAGGAGATGCACCGCCTGGTGGAGCTGGCCGCCGACGACGTGGCCTCGCGCCGCTTCGGCCGGCTGACGATCGCCCTCGCCCTGGTCGAACTGAACGAGGACCGGGGCGTGTTCGGCCCGGGCCCGGCCCCCGCCGCGGACCTTCCCCAGCGGGTGAACCGACTGCTCACGGCGGCACCGCGGCTCACCGCCGGGCGCCGCCTCCGGCTGACGGCGGCGGCGTCCCTGGTCCCCGTGGTCCCGGTGCTCGTGGCCTTCGTCCCGGCACTCCGCGCGCTGGGCTGACGGCGGGTGCGAGGACGCGCGACGGCCGCGGCCCGCACGCGCGCCGGGACCTCCGGCAGGGACCGGGCGACGGACGTGGCCGCGACCGCCGGCGGGGACCGGAGCGGCGGCGGGCCCGTCGGGGGCGCGGCGCGCGGCGGACCCGGGGACGGCGGCGCGGCGCGGGCCGTCGGGCAGGATCGGGGGATGCGCACCTCCGCCGTGATCTCCGGAGCCCTGGCCGTGCTCCTGCTCGTGCTCGTCGCCGCGGGGTGGCCACCGCTGCTCTCGCTCGACCGCTCGGTCGCCGACGCGCTCCATCGCAGTGCCCTCGCCCACCCGGGGTTCACGCACGTCAACCGGATCCTCTCCGACTGGGTGTGGGACCCGTGGACGATGCGCGCCCTGGCCGCCGTCGCCGTGGTGCTGCTGTGGTGGCGGCGGGAGCGGCGGACGGCGCTGTGGATGGCCGGGACGAGCCTGCTGGCGGTCGGGCTCCAGCAGGCCCTCAAGGCGCTGGTGGGGCGGGACCGGCCACAGTGGACCGACCCGGTCGACTCCGCGCGGTACGCCGCCTTCCCCTCCGGGCACGCGATGACGGCGACGGTCACCTGCGGGCTGCTGCTCTGGGTCCTCGCCCTGCACTGGCGGGAGGAGTGGCGCGGCTGGGGCACGCTCGCGGGCGCGGCGGCCGTCTCGGTGCTCGGGGTCGGGTGGACGCGGGTCTACCTGGGCGTGCACTGGCCCTCGGACGTCGTCGAGGGGTGGCTGGTCGGCTGGTGCTGCGTCGCCGTGGCGGTGCTCACGTACCGGCGGACCGCACCGGACGGGGACCGCTCCGGTGACGGGAGCGGTGGGAGCAGAATGGGAGGAAGCCGATGAAGCCGCCTGTTCTGGACGATCCCCCGTGTCGCCCAGAACAGACGGCATCCCCGGCGGTATGCCACACGGGCATGCCGACGGGATGCGCCGAGTATATTGGCCGGCAGCCAGTCAACGCAGGAGTCCAGCATGTCCCCGCGTAGCCCATCGGTCAATGAAGAGCTCCGGCGCAGGTCGCGGGAGCGCATCCTCCAGGCCACCGTGGAGCTCGTCGACGCCCGCGGATACGAGGCGACGACGCTCGGCGACATAGCGGAGCGGGCCGGGACGGCTCGGGGGCTGATCTCGTACTACTTCCCCGGCAAGCACGTGCTGCTCCAGGCGGCGGTGCACCGGCTGATGCACCTCACCCTGGAGGAGGCGCTCGAACGGGAGCCGCACACGGAGGACGGCCGCGAGCGCCTCGCCCGGGCGATCGACGCGATCCTGGGGCTCGCGGTGACGCGGCCCACCCTGATGCGGACCCACATGGCGGGCATCCTGCAGGCCGACGGGTTCGTGCAGTGCGAGGAGCAGCAGCGCCTGGCGTTCCTGCTGCGGGACACCGTCACGCGGTACGGCTCCGCGGACGTGGACACGGACTACCCGATGCTGCGCGCCCTGTTGATGGGCTCGGTGGTGGCGGCGCTCCTGCCGGGGGCCCCGATGCCGCCGGCGCGCCTGCGGTGGGAGCTGTTCCAGCGGTACGGGCTCGACTGGGAGGCCGGCGCGCCGCCGGACGGGGGTCCGCCCGACGGCGCGCCGCGATCATGAGACGGTGATCAGTGCCTGACGGTCGGCACCGCGTGGTCAGTGCTTGAAGTCGTCGAAGTAGTCCGGCTGGGTCTGGACGTTGAGCTCGTCCATCCGGATCCGCTTCGCCGGGTCCGTACGGCGGTCGGAGAGCTTCAGGACGTCGAAGCCCTTCGCGATGTCGTTCGAGTAGATGTGGCCGTTGTAGTAGTACGCGGACCACGATCCGCCGGTCGCGACGGTGGTGGCCGACAGCGGACCGCGCTCGAAGTAGGCGATCTCCTTCGGGGCGGAGGAGTCCGTGAAGTCCCAGACGGAGACGCCGCCCTGGTACCAGGCCTGGACCATGAGGTCCTTGCCCTTGACCGGGATCAGCGAGCCGTTGTGGGCGACGCAGTTCTCGGTGTCGGCCTGGTGGCGCGGGATCTTGAAGTAGCTGCGGAAGACGAGCTTGCGCTTGTCTCCCTTGCCGACGATGTCGTAGATGCCGTCGGCGCCGCGGTTCGGGCCGATCACGGCGTTGCAGGTGGCGGCACCGCCGCCGCCGAGCTCGTCGGTGAAGACGACCTTGTCGGCCTTCTGATTGAAGGTCGCGGAGTGCCAGAACGCGAAGTTGACGTTGTCCTGGACCTGGTCGATCACCCGGGGGTGCTCGGGGTCCTTGATGTCGAAGAGGATGCCGTCACCCATGCAGGCGCCGGCCGCGAGGTCCTTCTCCGGCAGCACGGTGATGTCGTGGCAGCCGGTGGTCTTGGAGACGCCCGGGTTGGTGGGCGAGCCCGGGTTGCCGCCGCCGTCCGGACCCTCGCCCGGGAAGAGGACGGGGAAGTTGACGACCGCCGCCTTCTCGGGCGCCTTGCGCGGCACCTTGATGACGGAGATGCCGTCGTGCGGGGGCTGGCAGTCGGGGAAGGCCGCGTTGGGCGAGTACGAGGAGACGTACACGTACACGTTCTTGCCCTTGGGCAGGATCGTGTGGGTGTGCGAACCGCAGGCGGTCTCGACGGCGGCGACGTACTTCGGGTTGGCGATGTCGCTGATGTCGAAGATCTTCATGCCCTCCCACGATTCCTTCACCGAGGCGGGCTGCGTCGTGCTGGCGCACGAGTTGTCGCTGCGGGAGGAGTCGGTGGACAGGAAGAGGAGGTTCCCGGAGACCGAGATGTCGTTCTGGGATCCCGGGCAGAGGACCTGCGCGACGGTCTTCGGGGCCTTCGGGTTGCTGATGTCGTAGATGCGGAAGCCGTCGTAATTGCCGGCGAACGCGTACTTGCCCTGGAACGCCAGGTCCGTGTTGAGGCTCTGGAGGGCGTCCTTGGGGACGTTCGCGAGGTGCTCGATGTTCTTGCTGTGGACGATCTCGTCCACGCCGGGTATCTCGCCGCTCCGGATGGCGGAGCGCGCATCGGCAGCCTGCTGCGAGGAGACCGCACCCTGCGCGGGAACGGCGTCTCCGGGGTCGGGGGTGGCGGCCGCGGGGCCTGCCGCGAGCAGTGTGGCCAGCAGTCCGGCCGCGGCGGATGCCACGCCCAGGCGTCTGAACCGGGCACGCGGTTCACGCGTGTCGGACGTGGTACGCGGGGTACGCAACGAAGTCACTCCGTCCTCCCTGGTATCCGTTCGTCTGTGAACGGGTGTGGGACCCCGGCAGTATCTTCCGTGGCGTGCACATCTCAACAGATGGCAACACAGACGTAATGAAGGTTTTTGATCGGTCCCCGCGAGAAAAGTGCTAGGAACGGTCACTGTCCTTGCAAAAACATCTGGAGGTCGCGTTGTTGATCCGCCGTCAGCGTGCCGTCGCCCTCGCGGCCCTGTCCGCCGTCGCCGTACTCGCCCTGGGCGCCTGCGAGTCGGGGTCCGGCCAGGACGCGCCGCGGGCCGGCGCCTCGACCGCGCCCTCGGTGGTGGCACCGGGCAAGCCCGGTGAACCGGCCCGGCGGATATCCCCGGAGGAGGCCGCCCGGCTGCTCCCCGACGAGAGCCCGAACGGCGCCGACTTCCGGTACGCGCAGATGATGATCGTGCACCACCGGCAGGCCCTGACGATGACGGAGCTGGCCCCGGCGCGGGCGTCCTCGCCTCAGGTGAGGAAGGTCGCGGAACGGATCGCGGCGGCGCAGCGGCCGGAGATCGACGCGATGGAAGGTTGGCTGAAAAACAACGGTGGTCCGCGCGAACAGGGCGCCCACGACCATCACTCGATGCCGGGCATGGCGACCGAGGCTCAGCTGGCCGAACTGAGGAGCGCGAAGGGCCGAGCCTTCGACGAGCTCTTCCTGAAGCTCATGATCAAGCACCACGAGGGCGCCGTGACGATGGCCGCCGAGGTGCTGAGCCAGGGGAACAACGTCCTCGTGGAGGAGATGGCGAACGACGTGATCGCCCAGCAGACCTCGGAGATCAACCGGATGCGCTCCCTGTAGGACGGAGGACCGACCCCCAGGGGGGCGGCGATCCCCGGGCCGCCTCCCCCCTCATGGCCGCCAGGCCGCCCCGGGCACCTCCCCTTCGCGGCCGTCGGCCGGCTCGGCCGTCTCCCCCCACACGGGCGTCAGACGGTCCCGGCCGCCTCTCCCCCGCGGCCGTCCTGGGCGCCCGCGGCGGCCAGGACGGAGTCGAGGAGACCGGGGAAGAGGGCGTCGAGGTCGCTCCTGCGCAGGCAGTTGAGCTTGGCCGTGCCCCGGTACATCTGCTGGATGACCCCGCTCTCGCGGAGCACCCGGAAGTGGTGCGTGGTCGTGGACTTGGTGACCGGCAGGTCGAAGTACGAGCAGCTCAGTTCGGTCTCCTCGCGCGCCAGGTCCTGCACGATCCGCAGGCGCACGGCGTCCGAGAGGGCGTGCAGCACCTCTTCGAGGCGGATCTGGTCGCGCGCGGGGTGTTCGAGGACGCGCGGGCTGGTGGTGGTCGTCATGGCGGCGGCTCCACTTCATCCGGGATGCCGCCCATTGTACGAGAGCTCTCGTAGTTTGACAGGTGCCGTACTACGATGAGTATCGTACGAACACCTTCGAGGCATCCCGAAACGGAGTCCGTCATGAGCGTCGCCCTGTTCGAGCCCTACACCCTGCGGTCCCTCACCGTGCCCAACCGGGTCTGGATGGCGCCCATGTGCCAGTACTCGGCGGAGACGACCGGACCGCACGCCGGGGTCGCCGGCGACTGGCACTTCGCCCACTACGCCTCCCGCGCCACCGGAGGTGCCGGACTCATCCTCGTCGAGGCGACCGCCGTCTCCCCCGAGGGCCGCATCAGCCCGGCGGACCTCGGTCTCTGGAACGACACCCAGATCGAGGGACTGCGCCGGATCTCCGGATTCCTCAAGGAGCACGGCACCGTGCCCGGCATCCAGATCGGGCACGCCGGCCGCAAGGCCTCCACCGACCGCCCCTGGGAGGGCCGCGGCCCGGTCGACGCGTCCGAGGGCTGGCAGCCCGTCGGC
The DNA here is from genome assembly GCF_042733785.1 of Streptomyces sp. NPDC059695. Lineage (NCBI taxonomy): Bacteria > Bacillati > Actinomycetota > Actinomycetes > Kitasatosporales > Streptomycetaceae > Streptomyces > Streptomyces sp. NPDC059695. The sequence continues at coordinate 128,308 of NZ_JBHWFF010000010.1, forward strand.
CCCAGCCCGGTCGAGTTCGCCGAGGGCCACCCCGTGCCGACCGAGCTGACCGTGGAGGGCATCCAGGAGATCACCGGACAGTTCGCCGACGCGGCCCGGCGCGCCCTCGCGGCCGGCTTCGAGGTCCTGGAGGTGCACGGCGCCCACGGCTACCTCATCGGCGAGTTCCTCTCCCCGCACAGCAACCACCGCACGGACGCCTACGGCGGCTCGTTCGAGAACCGCACCCGGCTCGCCCTGGAGGTCGTCGACGCGGTGCGGGCCGTCTGGCCCGAGGAACTGCCCCTCTTCTTCCGGATCTCCGCCACCGACTGGCTGGAGGAGCAGGGCTGGACGGCCGACGAGACCGTACGGTTCGCCGCACTCCTGCGCGAGCACGGCGTCGACCTCCTGGACGTGTCCACCGGCGGCAACGGCGGACCGGCCCGGATCCCGGTGGGCCCCGGCTACCAGGTGCCCTTCGCCGCGCGGGTCAGGGCGGAGACCGGACTGCCCGTCGCCGCGGTCGGTCTGATCACCGAGAGCGGGCAGGCCGAGAAGATCCTCGCGAACGGCGAGGCCGACGCGGTCCTGCTCGGCCGCGAGCTGCTGCGCGACGCCTCCTGGCCGCGCCGCGCCGCCCGCGAGCTGGGTGCGCGGATCCCCGCCCCGTCGCAGTACGCCTGGGCGATCTGACAGCACGGCCGGACGGGCCGGCGCGGCCGGGACGCACAGGCCCGGCGTGTCTCCGGGGGTCGGCGCCGGGCCCGGAGTGTCTCCGGGGGCCGTTGTCAGTGGCCGGGTGCAGACTGGCCCGTATCCGCGACAACGGCGTCCTGGAGGTGGCAGTCATGCCCGACGTACTCCTCACCGTAGGCACCCGCAAGGGCCTCTTCATCGGCCGCAGGCACGACGGACGGTGGGAGTTCGACGATCCCTCCTTCCCCGCGCAGGCGGTGTACTCCGTCGCCGTCGACACCCGGCGGCCGGCCCCACGGCTCCTCGTGGGAGGGGACAGCGCCCACTGGGGCCCCTCCGTCTTCCACTCCGACGACCTCGGGAAGACCTGGACCGAGCCCGCCCGGCCCGCGGTGAGGTTCCCCGAGGACACCGGCGCCTCCCTGGAGCGCGTCTGGCAGCTGCACCCGGCACCGGAGCACTCCCCCGACGTCGTGTACGCGGGGACCGAGCCGGCGGCGCTCTTCCGGTCGGCGGACGGCGGCGAGTCCTTCGAGCTGGTGCGCCCGCTCTGGGAACACCCCACGCGCTCGAAGTGGGTGCCCGGCGGGGGCGGCGAGGCCGTGCACACCGTCGTCACCGACCCCCGCGACCCGGAGGCGCTGACCGTCGCGGTGTCGACCGCCGGGGTCTTCCGCTCGCGGGACGGCGGGGCCGCCTGGGCGCCCTCGAACGAGGGGGTGTCGGCCGTCTTCCTGCCCGACCCGCATCCCGAGTTCGGACAGTGCGTCCACAAGATCGCCCAGGACGCGAGCGACCGGGACCGGCTCTACCTCCAGAACCACTGGGGCGTCTTCCGCAGCGACGACGCGGGAGCGACCTGGACCGACATCGGCTCCGGGCTCCCGTCCGACTTCGGGTTCGCGATCGCCGCGCACCCCCACCGCCCGGACACCGCCTACGTCTTCCCCATCACCGCCGACTCCGACCGGGTGCCCGCGGGGCACCGCTGCCGCGTCTACCGCACGACGGACGCGGGCGGGACCTGGGAGCCGCTGAGCCGGGGGCTGCCCGAGGGCGACCACTACGGCACGGTGCTGCGGGACGCGCTCTGCACGGACGACGCGGACCCGGCGGGCGTCTACTTCGGCAACCGGAACGGCGAGCTGTACGCGAGTGCCGACGACGGGGACAGCTGGCAGCTCCTGGCGGAGCACCTGCCGGACGTGCTGTGCGTGCGGGCGGCCGTGATCTGACGGAATTCCGCATTCCGCGCGATCTGCTCAATGACCCGTAAAGAGAAGGGAGTTCGTTCGCACCGTCATGCGATCATGGGGCCGCTCTCCCGGCCGACGGCCGGGGCCTTCCTGATTGCAGAGGACCATGAAGCTCAGCCTCTTCTCCCACGCCCGCCGCGGCCTGCTCGTGCTCGCGGCCGCCATCGGCATGCTCTTCGGATTCACGGCCGCGCCCGCCCAGGCCCAGGACCTCGTCTACGACGGCACCTTCGAGCTCAGGCCCCTGCACACCTCCAACAAGTGCCTGGAGGTCGCCGACTGGAGCGTGAACAACGGCGCCGCCGTCCGCCAGTGGGAGTGCACCGGCGGAAAGAACCAGAAGTGGGAGCGGTACTCCGCGCCCGGCTCCTCGACCGGCCCCTACTGGTACAAGAACCTGAACAGCGGCAGGTGCCTGGAGATCAAGGACTGGGCCACCTACAACGGCGCCCTGGCCGACCAGTGGGACTGCCACTACGGCGCCAACCAGACCTGGTACGGCAACTCGGGCCAGATCTACCCGGACTTCACCTACGCGTCGAGCAAGTGCCTGGAGATCGCGGACTGGCGCACCGACAACGGCGCCCCGGCACGGCTGTGGGACTGCACGTACCGGACCAACTCCAACCAGAACTTCTACTTCAAGCGGGTCTGACCCGCTTCCGGGGCGCCGGGCCGTGTCCGGCGCCCCTCCGCGACATCAGGGCAGACGCCAGTCCACCGGCTGGGCGCCCTGGCTCAGGAGCATCTCGTTCGCCCGGCTGAACGGGCGGGAGCCGAAGAAGCCCCGGTCCGCCGACATCGGCGACGGGTGCGACGACTCGACCGCCGGCAGGTTGCCGAGGAGCGGGCGGGCCCTGCGGGCGTCACTGCCCCACAGGATCGACACCAGGGGCTTGCCCCGGGCGGCCAGCGCGCGCATGGCCTGCTCCGTGACCTCTTCCCAGCCCTTGCCCCGGTGCGCGCCCGCCTTGCGCGGGGCGGTGGTCAGCGCCCTGTTGAGGAGCAGGACGCCCTGGCGGGTCCACGGCGTCAGATCACCGTTCGACGGCCGGGGCAGACCGAGGTCGGTGTGCAGCTCCCGGAAGATGTTCTCCAGGCTGGGCGGCAGCGAGCGCACCTCGGGCGCGACCGAGAAGCTGAGCCCCATCGGCATCCCCGGCGTGTGATAGGGATCCTGACCCACGATCAGGACCCGCACCTCGTCGAACGGCTGCTGGAAGGCCCGCAGCACGTTCGGCCCGGAGGGCAGGTACGTCCGGCCGGCGGCGATCTCCGCCCGCAGGAAGTCGCCCATCGCGGCGACACGCCCCGCGACGGGCCCCAGAGCCTCCGCCCAGCCGGGCTCCACCAGTTCGTTCAAGGGTCGCGCTGTCACGATCCGTCACTCTACCGGCCTACATTGAATCCTTCCCTACCGGCCAGAGAGAGTGCTCACGCTCAAGGGCCGCCTCGGGAATTCCTGGCTCACGCTGCCGGACGGGGCAGCGCCCCACCCGGGCTTCCGCGATCGGCACCAGCCGGGGCGAGACCAGCCCGGACCAGCATCACGCGCGCGGAGTTCTTGTCCCTGGGAGACACGGCTCCGCACGCGGTGCAGGTATACGTTCGCTCGGAGAGCGGGAGTGCGTGCTTGGTTCTCGCTCCGCACTGCGCGCAGTCCATCGTGGTGTGCGCAGGGTGCACCAGGTGCACGGCGCGGCCGTGCTTGCGAGCCTGCTCGATCAGTGCCGCCTTGGTGACACCGATCGCGGCGTCCGCCGCCTTGCGGGCCATGGTGGTCTTCGCGAGGAATTTCGGCCGGAAGTCCTCGACGGCCACGGCGTCATGGTCGCGAACGACTTTCTTGGCCCACTTACGAGCCCCGTCCTGCCGTTGCCGGGCAACCTTCCTGTGCAGCTTCGCGGCCTGCTGTTTGGCGGCTTTGTAGCGGTTCGAGCCGGACTTACCTCTCGCCGGCTTACGCCTCGCCATCATCCGCTGGTAGCGGGCGAGCTTCTGCGCCGCTGTCTTGCCGTGCTGGGCGTGGGGAAGGTCGTGAGCGTCGGAGGTGGTGGTCGCGGTCTCCTTCACGCCCCAGTCGATCCCGATCACACGGCCGGTCTCCGGCAGGGGCAGTACCTGGGCAGGTACGACGAAGGACGCGTACCAGGCCCCTGTACCGTCCTGGTGGACGCGCACGCTGGACGGCTCGGCCGGGGAGATCCCGCGACCACACCACCGTCAGGACGATGCCGCCTACCAGGTACAGACGGCCGTCCTTCAACCGGAAACCACGCCGGGTGTAGTTGAGGCTCGGCAGCGCCTCGCGCTTCTTCTTCCACCGTGGCATCCCGGACCGCCGATGCACGGGCAATCGGTCCTTGATGTCCTTGTGTGCCCTGGCCCGAGCCTTGCCGAAATCGCGCACGAGCTGTTGCTGGGGAACCGAGGAGCCCTCACGCAGCCAAGCGGAGCCTCTGCGGGCGTCGGTCAGCATTCTGTCGAGCTGCGCCGGGCCGCACGTCCGCCTGTCTCCCGTGAGCTTGTTGTGCAGGTGCACGGCCCGGGACTTCGCGACGGCCTCGTTCCAGATCCACCGGCACCGATCCCACTCAGTCATCAGGGCGGCACGGGCCGTGGAAGACACACGCAGCCGGAAGCTCCACCGGGCATGCCCGACATCCTTCGCCTGCGTCTCCGTCGCCATGAACTCAACCCCACCAGAGTGACGGACGGTTGCCGGGGGATTCCTCGCGAAGTCATGAAACGCCACCACAACCGGAATACAATGCCCCGCCTTGACGTCGAAACAACCGCCACTGCCCCGATCCGCAGGTACGCGATTCCTCCCTGCCTCAAGGCCGGGGCGCCTCCGGGAGGTACCTGGTGAACGAGCACTCGGACGGTCTTGTCGTCGGTGTGGACTCCGGTGGGTCGGGGATCCGGGTCGCCCTCGCCGAGGCCGTGGGGGGAAGGGTCCTCGCCGACCGCGTCTCGCGCGAGCCCGTGCGCACCGGGCCGGGAGGGATCTCCGCCGGGCATTTCCTGGAGCAGGTCCTGCCCGCCGTGCGGGCCCTCGGGGAGCCCTTCCCCGGGCGGCCGGTCGTCGCCGTGGCCGTGGGGGCCGCCGGGATGGCGACCCTCGGGGACGAGCTGCGGGCCGGGCTGCCGGGCGCCTTCGCGGAGGCGTGGGGCGTGCGCCGGCTCGTCCTCGCGGCGGACGCGGTCACCGCGTACGCCGGGGCGCTGGGACAGCGGCCGGGTGTCGTGGTCGCGGGCGGTACGGGTCTGATCGCGCTCGGCACGGATCTGACGTCCTGGCGGCGGGCCGACGGCTGGGGGCATCTGCTCGGCGACTGCGGCAGCGGCGCCTGGATCGGGCGGGCCGGTCTTGAGGCGGCGATGCGCGCGCACGACGGACGGCGCGGGGGCTCGGAGGCGCTCCTGGCGCGCGCCGAGAAGCTCTTCGGGCCCGCGGCCGGTCTCGCGGGCGTGCTCTACCCGCGCACGGACCGGCCCGCCGTGCTCGCCTCGTTCGCGCCCGAGGTGGGGGACTGCGCCGCCGCGGACCCCGTGGCGGCCGGGATCCTGGCGCGGGCCGGCAGGCACATCGCCGAGGCCGCCGAGGCCGCGTGCCCCGCGGAGCCCGGCGCGGCGGTGGCGCTGACCGGGGGACTCTTCAGGATGGGCGAGCCGCTCCTGGCCCCCTTGCGGGCCGCTCTCGGGGAGTTGCTGCCGACCGCGCGGCCGGTGGCTCCGGCGGGCGATCCGCTGGCCGGGGCGGTCGCCCTGGCCTCCGCGCTCGCCACCGGCACCCTGCGGCTGCCCGAAGACCCCGCGCTGCTCCGCCTGTTCGGCGCCGGACCGGCCTCGGCCGGACCGTCCGCCCAGGTCGGAGACGGTGCGTAGGAGCGGGAGCGGGTCCCGTCGGCCCGGGGGCGCGAGGGGGGCGGAAGGGAAGCCGGGACCGAGAGCGGACATAGAGGGGCAGAAGGCGCGTGACCGCACCTCAGCCAACGGCGCGGCGGGCGAAACCAGTAGCATGCGGCGCCATGAGCTCCCCCACTGGGCCTGCTTCCGGCCTGCCTGTACGAATGCCTCGACCCCGTCAGTCCGGGCGGCACCGTCGCCCCGAACCCGCGGCGGCGCCCGAGGGCGCTCCCGCGCTGGTTCTCGCCGTGCCCGGCGCGCCGTCCGCCGCCATACGCTCGCTGGCCGAAGAGGTCGTGAGCATCGCCCGCTCCGAGCTGCCCGGTCTGGAGGCCGCGATCGGCTTCCTGGAGGGTGACGACACGGAGTACCCGTCGCTCGCGACCGTCCTCACGGCGACCGCCACGCTGCGCACCGAGCGGTACGAGCTGGCCCTGGCCGCCGGCCGCGAGGCCACCGCCCCCACGGGCCCGTCCGCGGTCGTCGTCCCGCTGCTCGCGGGCCCGGACAGCGCCCAGATGCGCCAGGTCCGCCAGTCCCTCATGGACGGCGGCAACACCGCCGAGCTGACCGACGTCCTCGGCCCGCACCCGCTGCTCGCCGAGGCGCTGCACGTGCGGCTCTCCGAGGCCGGTCTGGCCCGCGCCGACCGCGCCCGCCTGTTCACGGTCGCGACGGCCGCCGACGGCATCATCCTGGCCACGGTCGGCGGCGAGGAGGCCGTGCAGGCCGCCGGGATCACCGGCATGCTGCTCGCCGCGCGCCTCGCCGTCCCGGTGATCGCCGCCGCGCTCGACCAGGAGGGCTCCATCGCCTCCGTGGCCGAGCAGCTGCGCGCCGCCGGCGCGGAGCAGCTGGCCCTCGCCCCGTACCTGATCGGCCCCGAGCTGGCCGAGGGTCTCCTCGACGAGGCGTCGAAGGAGGCCGGGTGCGCCGCCGCCGAGCCGCTGGGCGCCTACCCGGCCATCGGCAAGCTGGTGCTCTCGCAGTACACGGCCGTGCTGGGCATTCCGCCGCAGCAGCCGCAGGGCGCGCTCGCGCTCTGAGCCGTACGGAAGGGCCCGCGCCGGTTGTGTCCGGTGCGGGCCCTTCGTCGTGTCCGGCGGGTGTCCGGCGGTTCAGCCGAGGACGACGCAGGAGGCCGCGGGGGCTTCGACCGCGCCCGCGCGCGCGGGGACGCCGGTCTCCGGGTCGAGGGTGAACCAGGTGACGTCGCCGGAGCGCTCGTTCGCCGCGTACAGGTGCCGGCCGGTGGGGTCGAGGGTCAGGTCGCGGGGCCAGGTGCCGCCGCAGGGCACGGTGGCGGTGAGGCGGGCCGCCGCGCCGTCCGCGTCGAGGGCGAGGACGGCGAGGGTGTCGTCGCCGCGCACGGCGGCCCAGAGGAAGCGGCCGTCGGGGGCGACGACCACCTCGGAGGGGTAGCTGGGCCCGGCCGTGCCCCCGGGGACGACCGGGGTCTCGGCGAGCGGTTCGAGGACGCCCTTCGCGGCGTCCCAGCGGCAGACGGTGAGGGTGGGCTCCAGCTCGTTCAGGACGTACGCGTGGGTGCCGGCCGGGTGGAACGCGAGGTGCCGCGGTCCGGTGCCGGGGCGCAGCGCGGTCTCGCCGTGGAGGGTGAGCGTCCCGGTCCGGGGGTCGAGGGCGCAGATCCGTACGGAGTCGGTGCCGAGGTCCACGCTGAGGATCCAGCCGCCGCTGGGGTCGGGGAGCACCTGGTGGGCGTGCGGGCCGCGCTGGCGGTCGGCGACGGGGCCGCTGCCCTCGTGGCGCAGGACCGCCGTGGCGGGGCGGGCGGTGCCGTCCTCGGCCAGGGGCAGGGCGGTGACGCTGCCGGAGGTGTAGTTGGCGGTGAGGAGGTGTCCGGCGGCGAGCGCCAGGTGGGTGGGGTCCGCGCCGTCGACGGGGACGGGGGCGCCGAGCGGCCGGGGTGCGGGGCCGGTGACGTCGAAGGCGGCGACGGCGCCCGCCCCGGTCTCGGACACCGCGTGCAGGACGGGGCCGTCGAGGGCGAGGAAGGAGGGGTCGGGGACGGCGTCGCTGCCGCCGGTGACGGTGAGCGCGCCGGTGTCCGGGTCCACGTCGGCGGCCAGGACGCCGCGGCCGCCCGCCGAGGTGAAGGATCCGATGTACGCCCGTACCGCGCTCCGGCCCTGATCCGTCCCTGTGCCGCTCACGGCGCCTCCCCTGCCCCTGGGGCCGGTCGTGCGCGACCGGCCGTCGTCCTGTCGGGGCGACGGTAGCAGGCGGTCTAGACCAGAGCGGGGGTGACGGGCCGGGGCTGCGACGGCCCCGGCCCGGGGGTCGGGTGCGGCAGGCCCGGCGTCCGGGCGCGGCGGCCCCGGGGTCAGGAGCGGACGAGCAGGGAGCCCGGGGGCGTGCGCAGGGGTTCGTCCAGGGCGGCCAGGAGCTTCTCCAGGCCGCTCACGTGGCCGAGCGCCCCCTGGCCGACGGCCGGAGCCGCCTCGGTGGCCGGCGTGCCCCGGCCGGCTCCGCGGTCGCCGTCCGGCGACGTGAGCCGTTCCACGGCGGCCTCGACGCGCCAGCAGGCCGCCGCGAGCCGGGCGTCGTGGCTCGCGGCGGGGTCGGCGGCGACCGCCGCGAGTCCCCGCACCTCCTCGGCGCACTCGTCGAGCAGCGCGAGGACCTGGCGGGCGCGGGCCTTACGGCCGCGGAACGGGCTGAGCGGGTGGACCAGCGGCGCGAGCGAGAGCCGTACGCGTCCGAGCAGCAGCTCCAGCTCCGCCGCGTGCGGCGTCGGGTCGGCGTCCGGCTCGCCGGACAGGCGCCGCAGCGAGGCGGAGGTGGCGGCACGCACCCCTCGCAGGGCCCGCTGGATCCAGGCGTCGTTGATCGCGTGGGTGGTGACCGGGAGGATCAGGAGCACGGCGAGCGCGGCGGCGGCCGCGCCGACGGCCGTCTCCTCCAGGCGCAGCACGAGCAGCGCCGGGTCGAGCACGCCGAGGAGTCCGTACAGCAGGCCGGCCATCACGGTGACGGCCAGCATCATCCAGCTGTACGAGACGGGTGCCGCGTAGAAGATCCCGAAGACGCACAGGGCGACGAGGAGGGCCGTCGGTACCGGGGCGCCGTGCAGGGGGATGGCGACGACCATGCCGACGGCGATGCCGATCACCGTGCCGAGGACCCGGCGGAAGCCCCGTACGAGCGTCTCGCCCCGGGACACCGTGTTCACGAAGATCCACCACGTCGTGCCGACGGCCCAGTACCAGCGGTCCTCGGACAGCACCTGCCCGATCGCCAGCGCCACGGCGCAGGCGGCGGCGGCCTGCACGGCCTGCCGGGTGGTCACCCGGGCGAGACCGGTGCCGGGCAGCGGGGCGGGGACGGCGGCGGGGGGCGTACGGCGCTCCAGCGGCCACAGGACGAAGCGCACCGCCGCCGCCGCGGCCAGGGCGATGCCGACGGCGGCGTAGAGCTCGGGGAGCTGGCCGGGCACGGCGTGCAGGAACTGGGTGGTGAAGAAGTTCATGAAGGCGAAGATCCCCAGGGCGTGACCGCGCGGGCCCCAGCGCCGGGCGTAGACGCCGCAGAAGACGACGACGAGGAACGCGAGGTCCCGGAGGAGGGTCAGATCGTGCAGCGCGGTGGCGGCGGCGAGCACGGGGAACCCGGCGGCGGGCAGGAGCAGGGTCGTCACGCGCTGGGCGCGGACGGTGCTGTCGGCCACGGTGAACAGCGCGAGCAGTGCGGCGAGGCCGCCGGTGATGGAGGCGGTCAGCGAGAGCCCGGCGAGCTCCGCGAGTGCGACGGCGAGCGCGATCCCCACGACGGCCCGCAGCGAGTTCCTCAGTCTGACGCGCCCCGGATCCGGCGCCACGAACATCCTCTTCACGGCGGTCAGCCGCCCCCTTGTCTTGCCTTCCGCCCCGCCGCGCGGTGTCCCGGGGTGGGGGAGCGCGCGGACACGACGAAGGCGCCGCGTCCGGACCGGCCTCGTCGCCGCCCCGGCGCTGCGGCGCCGAAAGTACCTGGATACGACAAGGAAACCATTCGGGTGCCGTCGGCTCAACCCGACCCGGCTCCGGTGTGCCATTGGCCCAGTGGATCGCGCGGGAGCCGGGCCACTCGGGGACCAACGGACCAATGGGCCGGGCACCCCTGGGCTCTCTCCGGCCCGGGGCACGGAGGCGTGCCGCCCGCCGGGGCATGGGTACAGTCGGAAACCGGACGAGCCGGGCGAAGGAGGCCGACGGAGCATGGCGGTGGACGAACTCGACACGCGGATCCTGCGGCTGCTGATCGAGCAGCCGCGGACGAGCGTGCGCGAGTACGCGCGGATCCTGGGAGTGGCGCGGGGCACCGTACAGGCGCGGATCGACCGCCTGGAGCGGGACGGGGTGATCACGGCCACGGGGCCGGTCCTCTCCCCCGCCGCCCTCGGGCACCCGGTGCTCGCCTTCGTGCACGTCGAGGTCACCCAGGGGCATCTGGACGAGGTCGGCGACGCGCTCGCGGGCGTGCCGGAGATCGTGGAGGCCTTCTCGATCACCGGCGGCGGCGATCTCCTGACCCGGGTGGTGGCGCGGGACGCCGGACATCTGGAGGATGTGATCCAGCGGTTGATCCAGCTGCCCGGGGTGGTGCGCACCCGGACCGAGATCGCGCTGCGCGAGCGGGTGGCGCACCGGCTGCTCCCGCTCGTCGAGGCGGTCGGGCGGCGGTCGGGGACGGTCTGAACCGCCGCCCTCCTCGGCCGGCCCACCCGAGATGGATGGCACATGCGATGAAATTCGCTTGAATTCCTTGCACGTGAGACCCCCCTCGGCCTAACGTGGCCGTCATGCAGTCCTACACCATCGGTCAGGCCGCACGCCTCCTCGGCGTCAGCCCCGACACGGCACGCCGCTGGGCCGACGCGGGCCGGATCCCGACCCACCGCGACGAGAACGGCCGTCGGCTCATCGACGGCCGCGACCTGGCCGCCTTCTCGATCGAGGTCGGGCAGGGCGCCGCCGGAGGCGACGACGGGTCGTACACCTCGGCCCGCAACGCGTTCCCCGGGATCGTGACCGCCGTCAAGCTCGGCGACATCGCCGCCCAGGTCGAGATCCAGGCCGGCCCGCACCGGCTCGTGTCCATGCTGACCCGCGAGGCCGTGGAGGAACTGGGCCTGGAGGTCGGCGTGCAGGCCATCGCGCGGGTGAAGTCGACCAGCGTGCACATCGACCGCGCCTGAGGAGCGGCACGACGGACCGTGCGCGTGACGGTCGGCTCGCGTGACGGTCGGCCCGCGTGACGGCGGTCCGCGTAACGGCGGTCCGCGTGACGGCGGTCCGCGTGACGGATCGTCAAGGAGCTTTTTCCGAGGCATCGTTCGGCGTCCTCGGGCGCCGACGATATTCACGCGCGGCGGGCGGCCCCCTGTGGCAGGGTACGACCGCCCTGTCCCCCGCGTGATCCGGAGCGTTCCCGTGCCCCTGCCCGAGCGGCTCGTCCCCCTCCTCGACCAGTTCGACTTCGCCCGCAAGCGGCTCACCGACCGGATGGCGGGACCGCTCGTGGACAGCGGCAACGGCACGGACGTCGAGGTCGGCCCGATGACCGACGCGGAGTACCTCTGGGAGCCGGTGCCCGGCTGCTGGTCGGTCCGGCGGCACGCCGAAGGACCGGGGAAGGGCGCGACGCTCCTGGTGGGCGCCGGCGCGTGGGGCCGGGACACGACGCCCCCGCCGCACCCCGCTCCCCCGCCGTTCACGACGATCGCCTGGCGGCTCAGCCATCTCTCCGAGATGCTCGCCCTGCGCGCCGACCACACCGACGGCAGCCGCACCCTGACCCGCGACGACCACCCGGTGGCCGGGGACGTCGTCACCGCCGTCGCGGCCTTCGACGCCGCCGCCACCGCCTGGCGCGAGGCCCTGCTGTCCGTGGACGACGAGGCCCTCGACACGGTGGGCCACTGCACGTATCCGCACGGCAGCGACGCCGAGAACCCCTTCCTGGAGATCGTCTGGTGGGTGAACCAGGAACTGCTGCACCACGGCGCGGAGATCGCCCTCCTCCGTGACCTCCACCGGACCCTCCGGTAGGGAGAGGTCAGCGGGTCGTACGGGCCAGGAGCATCGCCACGTCGTCCTGGGCGGCCCCCACGAGGAGCCTCCCGAGGACCTCGTCGCACAGCGTGCCGAGGGGGCGGCCGAGGGGCCGCAGCGCTTCGGCGAGCTGCCGCATGCCCTGGTCGAGGTCCCGGTCGCGGGCCTCGATGAGGCCGTCCGTGTAGAGGACGAGGAGTCCGCCTTCGGGCAGGACGACCTCCTGCGTGCCGAAGTCGTGGGCCCCGGTGCCCAGCGGGGTCCCGGGCTGCCCGTCGAGGAAGGTGATGGTGCCGTCCGGGGTGGCGACGGCCGGCGGCGGATGGCCCGCGCGGGCGATGACCCAGCGGCCGGTGGCCGGGTCGTGCACCGCGTAGACGCAGGTCGCCATCTCGTCCTCGCCGAGGTCGGCCACGACGGCGTCCAGGGAACTGAGCATGCGCGCCGGCGGGATGTCGTGGCGGGCCAGGGTCCGCACCGCGGTGCGGAGTTGGCCCATGACGGCCGCCGCGTGGATACCGTGGCCCATGACGTCGCCGATGACGAGGCCCGTCCTGCCGCCGGGCAGCGCGATGACGTCGAACCAGTCGCCGCCGACGTCGTGGGAGCTCGCGGGGAGGTAGCGGCCGGTGAGTTCGAGGCCGGTGACGGCGGGGAGTTCGTTGTTGGTGAGGCTGCGCTGGAGGGTCAGGGCGGCCTCACGCTGGGTGGTGTAGAGCCGTGCGTTGTCGATGTTCAGGGCGGCGCGCGCGACGACCTCGTCGATGAGGACGCAGTCCTGCGCGTCGAAGGGCTCGCGGGTCCGCAGTCGGGTCACCGTGATCGCCCCGAGCACCTGGCCCCGGGCCACGAGGGGCACGAGCCGGGCCGAGCCGATGCGCGTGGCGAAGTAGGCGCGGAGCGCCTCGGTGCGCGGATCGGTGAAGAGTGCCGGGATGTCGGACGTGTAGAGGTTCGTGGGCCGCCCCCCGGCCCCGCACCGCGCGGAGTAGGAGTGGAGGGGGTTGTGGGATGTGTTGCCCCGGCCGGGGTGGGCC
>NZ_JBHWFF010000010.1:141253-196883 GCF_042733785.1 Streptomyces sp. NPDC059695
CGGGGGCCGCGGGGGCGGGGGGGCCTCCGGGGGGGCGGGCGCCGGGGGGGGGCGTGTGGTTCGGGGCGGCGGGGGGGGGGGCGGCGCGCGGCCCCCCCCCCCCCCCCCCCCCCACGACCTGCTCGTAGACGGAGTCGAGGGGGATCTGGAAGGTCTGCCCCGGGACGAGGAGGGCCGTGGGGGCGGTCGGGTCGGGGAAGCGGGCCGCGAGGCGCCGCAGCACACCGCGGGTGGAGGCGGCCGGGTCGTCGGGTTCGAGCACGGACTCCAGCATCTGCACGTCGGCCGAGTCGGCGAGCTGGGGCACGAGGAAGCGGACGGCCTCCTCGGCCGTCTGCCGGAGGTCCAGGGTCGTGCCGATCCGGGCCCCGGCCTCGGCGAGCAGCGCGAACCGGTGGCGGGCTCGCTCGACCTCGATGTGCGCCTCCTGGCTCTCCGTGATGTCGACCAGGGAGGCGATGAGCCCGAGCGGCCGCGTGCCGGCGCGGTCGACGAGCGGGGCGTACGAGCAGGACCAGATGTGGTCGCGGTCGGGGTCGGCGGGGGTGCGGCCGACCCTCCGGGCGTCCACCACGGCCGTACCGCTGTGCAGGACCTGGCGCATGAGCGCTTCGAGCGAGTCGGCGTTGACTCCGGGCACGACCTCGGTGAGCAGGTGGCCCACGTGCCGCGCGGCCGACACCCCGTTCATCCGGGCCAGGGCGTCGTTGACGCGCAGGAAGCGCAGATCGGGGCCGAGCAGCGCGAGCCCGATGGGCGACTGGGTGAAGAGGCTCTCCATGGCCGCCAGGTTCTCCCGCATCCGCAGGACCTCGGAGGTCTCCACGGCGATGAGCATCGCCCCCGGGCGCCCCTGCGGGTCGGCGGCCGGGACGATCCACATCTCCATGGCGATCGTGTGCCCGTCGCGGTGGCGGACGGGCAGGGTGCCGACCATGGTCTCGCCCGCCTGGACGCGGTCGGTGAGCCGGCCGGCGAGCTCGCGGTTCGCGTCGGGGACGAGCAGCGGGGTGGCGAGCCTGCCGATGACGTGTTCGGGCCGGTGGCCGAGGAGGTCCTGCGCGGCGAGCGACCACTCGACGATGCGCCCCTCGGCGTCCTCCCGCCAGAGGGCGATCGGCAGCAGCTCGCGGAGCACGCCCGCATCACCGACGGCCGCCCGGGGCGGCTGCGGAACCCTGCTCGACGACTGATCAGTCTCCAACGCCTCGACCTACGCATCGGCCTGGCCCCAGGGGGCGCAATCCCTACCGATTCACCCTAGCCGAGGAGCTGACGGCGGGCGCTGCGCAGTGCGGCCGATCGGTACGGACCCGGGGCCCACCCGTACCGACCGGGGCCGCGCGGTGCGGCCCATCCGTACGCACCCGAGCCCCATCCGTACGCACCCGGGCCTCATCCGTACCGACCGGCGCTGCACCGTCCGGCCCGTCGACACCGACCCGGGCCCCGCCCGTACCGACGGGGGCGCCCGCGACGGTTCCGTAGTTCTACGGATGTGCGGGGCGGGACCGGGGTGCGAGAGTCGGTCCGACCTCTGCGCACGGGCCTCCCGCCCCGTCCTTCCCCGCCTCTCCCCGGAGCAGCCCCGCATGAGCAGCCGCTCGCCCGACGACCTCCTCCCCGGCGTGCCCCGGTACGGCTCCGGGGGCCGCGCCGCCGAGGGACCGGGCGACCCGCACGAGCTGCTCCACCGGGCCCGGCGGCTCACCGCCGACGGACACCCCTCGGCCGGCGGCGCCTGGGAACGGGCCTCGACCGCCCTGCGGCGCGCGGGCCACACCCTCGCACCCGGCGACCACGCGGACGCCCTGGACGCGACCGCGCTCGACTGCCGGGGCCGGGCCCGGCCCGCCGCGGGGCCGCTCTTCGCCCGCGCCGCGGGCCTGCACGAACGGGCCGGCCGGCGCGGCAAGGCGCTCGTCTCGCGGGCGCGGGCCCTGCTCAGCGAGCCGGAGCCGGGAGCGACGGTCTGCGCCGGGCTCGCGGACCTCGGCGAGCGGGCGACGGCCCTGCACACCAGCGGGCAGGCCACCGCCGCCGAGACCGCCACGGTGCTCCTGCTGCGCTGCCGGGCCCGCGCGGACCTGCTCGACACCGGCCCGGACCCGGCCGCGGAGGCCGCCGACCTGCGCCGGGACCTCGCCCGGCTGATCGCCTTCGCCTCGCCGCACCGGAGCGACCCCGCCGTCCTCGGCGCGCTCGCCGAGGCCCGGGCGCTGCTCGGCCGCGTGACCGTGCCCGACGACCCGGCCGCCGCCCTCGCCGAGCTGCGGGCCGCGGTGGCGGACCACCGCGCCGGCGGCCGGCCGTGGCAGGCCGCCGAGAGCGAACTGCTCCTCGCCGGGGCGCTCCGCGCCACCGGCGCCCCTCAGGAGGCGGCCGCGGTCCTCCGGGCCGCCACGCCGCCGCGCGGTGCCGACCGGGCACGGCACTGCCTCGCGCTCGCGCGCACCCTCGCCCTCTCCGGCGGCGAGCCCGACGAGGGCGCGGAGACCGCGCTGCTGGCGGAGGCCGTACGGGAGGCCGACGCGGTCACGGGGGACAGCAGGCTGAGCACCCTCGCGCGCCTCGCGCTCGGCATCGCACGGGCGGAGCGGGGTCGTTGGCGTGAGGCCTCCGCCGTGCTGGAGGAGGCCCTGTCCGGGCTCGCCGAGGACGGCGACGACGACGAGACGGCACGGGTACGGGCCAGGTCCTGGCTCGCCTACTGCGCGCTGTGCCTCGGCGAACCCTGCCGGGCCGCGGGGGACTTCGCCCACGCCGCGGCGGAGGTCCGGCGGTGGGAGGACCGGCGCCACGGCGCGGCCCTGAGCCACCTCACCGCGTACGCCCTCTGCGCCGCCGGGGCTCCGGAGAAGGCGGCCCGCGCCTACGAACGGGCGGCCGACCTGTGGCGGTCGGCCGGCGACCACGCCGCCGCCGCGCACTCCCTGCACGCCCGGGCCCGGCGCGTGCGCGAGGTGTGGGGCGCGGACGCCGCCGACGTGGTCGAGGAGGAGGCCCTGAGGGAGGCCGCGCGCGGGCTGCCGGGCTGCGGCGGCGGAGAACCGGCCGATGCACGGGCCTCCTTGCGGGGCCTCCCCGAGCCGTACGGGCCGCCCGGGCGCTATCAGGTGGACGCGTACGGCGAGGTGGGCGGGGCCGGGACCGGGCGGCGCCCCGAGGAGCAGGGTGTGACGCGGGTGCGGGGGTGCGGGTGAGCAGGGTGATCGACGGCCGTTTCGCACTCGTGGAGCGGCTGGGCGGCGGCGGGATGGGAACGGTGTGGCGCGCCCGCGACCTGGCGCTCCACCGTGACGTGGCCGTCAAGGAGGTGCGTCCGCCGGACCCCGCGATGGCCGAGTACGACGTCGAGGGCGCCCGGACCCTGCGGGCGCGCGTGCTGCGCGAGGCGCGCGCCCTGGCCAGGATCGACCACCCCAACGTGGTGACGATCCATCACATCGTGGACGCGGGTGAGGGAACGTACCCGTGGCTGGTGATGGAGCTGGTCACCGGCGGCTCCCTCCAGGACCGGCTGGAACGGGGCACGCTGACCCCGGCCGAGGCCGCCGTGCTCGGCCGGGAGCTGCTGTCCGCGCTGCGCGCCGCGCACGAGCGGGACATCGAGCACCGGGACGTGAAGCCCGCCAACGTCCTGCTGCGGCCGGACGGCCGGCCGGTGCTCACCGACTTCGGCATCGCGGCGATCCGCGAGTCGACCGTCCTGACGGCCTCGGGTTCCATCATCGGCTCGCCCGACTACATGGCTCCCGAACGGATCCGGGGCGGCTCCGGCGGCCCCGCCGCCGACTTCTGGTCCCTGGCCATGCTGCTGTACGTGGCGGTGGAGGGCCACCATCCGCTGCGCCGGGCGAACACCCTGGCCACCCTCGCCGCCGTCCTCTCCGACGACGTGCCCCCGCCGCGCCGGGCCGGTGCGCTGGCCGGCGTCCTCACCCGGCTGCTCGTACGGGATCCGGCGGCCCGTCCCGACGCGGACGCGCTCGACCGCGCCCTCGCGGACGCGGTGCGGGAGACCCCTGCGGCGAGGACCCCACCCTCCGAGGAGCCCCCGTCCTCCGAAGCGCCGGTCGGCGAGGAGGGGGCCGCCCCCGGCGGTCCGGTCGCCACCGCGCCGGTGGCGGGCGGTCCGGTGCCCGTCGCCGGAGGGCGGCGGCGGGGGCGCGTCGGCCGGTTCCTGGGGTCGGCCGCGGTGGTCGTGCTCGCCTTCGGGATCCCCGTGGCCGCGATGGCCTGGGAATGGCGGCCTGCCGACCCGGGGAGCGGGCCGAGCGGCGCTCCGCCCTCGCAGCAGGGTCCCTCCGCTCGGCGGCCGGCGTCCTCGGCGCCCGCGAAGGGGACGGCGTCGCAGCCGCCCGACCTGTTCACGGCCCCGGGGGTCCGGACCGCCGTGGCGGCCGTGAAGGCGGCCTCGGGCGGGGCGAAGGTGACGGGTTTCGTCGTGTACCGGGACTACGCGGTGGCCGAATCGCTGGTCAAGGGCAGTACGAAGCGGTACGACCGGTACGTGTACCGGGGCGGTGACGTGGCCGTCCGGGAGGGTCCGGGCGGCACCGCCTTCCCCGGCGCCGTCCCGGCCGACCTGGACTCCTTCGCGTGGGACGCGCTGCCGGCGCTCATGAAGCGCGCCGACAAGGAGCTGGGCGTCGACGAGCCGACGAGCCGCTACCTCGTCCTCACCCCGGGGTCGACGCTCGTCGGGAACGAGGCGGGGCTGACCGTCTACCTGTCCGACACGTACGGGGTGGCCTATCTGAAGGCCGACGCCAAGGGCCGGGTGACCGCCACCTATCCCCGCGAGGACTGACCGCCCGCCGCCCCGCCCCGGACGACCAGCGAGGCCAGGCCCGCCCGGGTCTCCACCCCCGTCTTGCGGTAGACCCGGGCGACATGGCTCTCGACGGTGCGGGGGCTCAGACCGAGCCGGTCGGCCATCGCCTGGTTGGTGAGGCCCTCGGCCACCAGGGCCGATATCTCCCGCTCGCGCGGGGTGAGGACGTCCAGGAGTCCGCCCGCGCCGTCGCCGCGGGGCGGTGCGGGCCGGGTCCGGTCGGCCAGGTCCACCAGCATGCGGGCGCCCGCTTCGGCGGCCAGCCGACGGCCCCTGCGCCACGCGGCGGCGGCCTGCGGGCCGTCGCCCGAGGCCTGGAGCTGCGGGGCGGCGAGCAGGAGGCTGTGCGCCTCGCGCAGGACCGCCCCCGAGCCGGCGCCGCGCCGTGCCGCCGCCGTGAACTCCTCTGCGGCCGCGGACGGTTCACCCCGTTGGGCGAGGACCCGGCCCCGGGCGCGGTGGGCCGCACCGTGCTGCAGGGGCAGCCCGAGCGCGTCCGCCTCGGCCCGGGCGAGGCGGGCGGTGCGCGCGGCCTCCGGGAGGTCCCCCGCGGCGAGGGCCGCGCCGGAGAGGACTTCGAGGTAGCCGGGGCGCAGGGAGGGCTGGAGCCGGGAGAGGTCCCGGTCGCCCCCGGCCCGCACGAGCACCTCCCGGACCAGGTGCGGGTCCCGGTCGGGCGGGACGGTGTGGGCGAGCATGCAGCGGGCCTGGGTGGCCCACCAGCCCTCGGCGGTCCCGACGGTCGCCGCGGCCTCCGACGCGGCGGCGGGCGCTTCGGGGTCGCCGAGGGGACGGGCGTGCAGGAGCACGGTGGCCCGCATCGCCCCGCTGAAGCCGATGAGTTCGGCGCCGCCCAGGGTGCGGGCCACCGCGAGGGACTCCTCGGCCCGGTCGAGCGCGGTGGCGACCCTGCCGGTCAGGAGGTGGACGTACGCCGAGCAGAGCAGGAGCTGCGAGAGGGCGAAGGGACGTCCCGCGCGGCGGGCCAGGGCGATGCCCCGGGCGGTGTGCCGCTCGGCCGCGCCGTACCGCTCCAGGAAGGCCTCGCTCCAGCCGAGGCGCACCAACGACTCGGCGTGTTCGGCCAGTCGGCCGTCGGTGAGGGCGTCCGTGAGGGCGGCGGCTTCGGTGACGTGGACGCGGGCGGCCTCGGTCCCGCCCTCGTACGCCTCGCCGAGGGCGGCCAGGGTGAGCACCTCGGCCGTGCCGGTGTCGTCGTGGCGACGGCGGGCCGCGTCCAGGCTCTCGGCGACGGTGGCCCGGACCTGGGGGTAGCGGGCGGCGAACAGGGCGCGGCAGCCCCACTCGACGACGAGCCGGGTCCTCAGGTCCGGCCGGGGGCCGGGGCTCCGCTCCAGCTCGCGGCGGAGCAGGGCGTCGGCCTCGGGGTAGCGGCCGAGGTGGCGCTCGGTGAACGCGCAGAGCAGCACGGCGGAGGTCCGCGGTTCCGCGTCCCCGGGTCCGTCCGACTCGCCGTGGCCGCCGTCGATGAGGTGGTGGAGGAGGTCGCGGCTCTCCGCGACGCGCCCCGCGGCGCCCAGGGCACGGGCCCGCCGGAGCGTCAGCTCGCGCCGGGCGGCGCGGTGCTCGGCGGCGGCCGGCAGCAGGTCGAGCACGGCACCGAGCCATTCGGCGGCGCGGGCGGGGTCGGCGGCGCCGATCCGCTCGGCGGCCTCGGTCAGCTCGGCCGCGGTGACCGGGTCCCAGACGGCCGTGGCCCGGACGAGGTGTGGGGCGCGCTCGGTCACGGACGCCCCGGCCGCGGCGAGCGCCCCGGCCGCCCGCAGGTGGAGCTCCCGGCGCCGCCAGGGGTCGAGCGCGCTGAGGACCAGCTCGGGCAGGGCGGGATGCCGCAGCACGAGGCCGCGCCCGTCCGGCCCGCACCGGACGAGGTCCCGGCGCACGAGCTCCCGCAGGGTGGTCCCCATGTCCTCCGGAACGGCCTGCGGGGGCGCCGCGAGGCACGCCCGTGGGCCGGCCACCGCGCACGGCGCGCCGGACACGGCAGTCGCGCACCGGTCGCCGGACGCCGGGTGCGGGGGCTCGTCGGGCGCCGCCTCGGGGTCCGGGTGCGGGCCCTCGGGCGCGGGGCGCGCGGCCGCCTCCCCCGGTGCCGGCCGGTCGTCCGGGTCCGGCGTGTCCCCTCGCGCGGGGCTCCGGCCGGGCCGGGTGAGCGTCGTGAGCAGTGCGGTGGTCGCGCTGTCGCCGAGGACCGCCAGCGCCTCAACGGCCGACCTCTGCGCCGGTGCGAGCGGGGCGAGTTCGGCCAGGAGGGCGGCCACGGATCCGGGGTGGGGCGCCTCGGCCCCGCGCGTGCGGGTGTGCGCGAGCGCGCGGTAGTAGAGCGGATAGCCGCGGCTCGCGGCGTGGATCTCCCGCGCCAGCGCGGGTGGCAGCCCGGCGCCGAGGCCCGCGGCGCAGTCCTCGGGCGTCAGGGGGGCGAGCGCCAGCCGCGCGAGGGACCCCGTGTCCTCGGCGCGCGCGAGGGCGGAGGCCAGGGCGGGCGGGGTCTGGCGCTCGCGCCGGGCGAGGACCAGCAGGACGGGCGCCCTCGGCGGATGCCGGAGGAGGTGGTCGACGAGCGCGACGGAGGCGGGGTCCGCGGCGTGGAGGTCGTCGAGCAGGAGCACGAGCCCGGGTGCGGCGACCCGTGTCAGGGCGGCCGCGATCCGCCGCACCTCTCCGGAGGTCTCGACGAGCTCCGCGAGTTCGGCCAGGTCGGGGGCGGCGGCGCGGTCGTGGTGGTCCAGGTCGGCCAAGGCGTCCAGGAAGGGCTGGAAGGGCGGGGCGGGCTCGGGGACCGTTCCCGCGCGGCCGTGCGCGACCGTCGGACCGCTCCGCCCGGCCCGGAGCGCGAACTCGGTCAGCAGACGGGTCTTGCCGATGCCGGGCTCGCCCGTGACGTCCACGGCCGCCGGGCCCGTGCCGCCGGTCCGGGCGCGCAGCAGGGCGTCGAGCCGGTCGAGCTCCCGGTCGCGTCCGGCGAGGGGCGCGCGGTCGACGCGCCCCCGGTCCGCGAAAGTGTCCACGTACGGTCCCCCTGTCCTGCCGGTGCCCCGTTCTCAGTTGTACGGCACGCCACCGACAGCGGTCAGCCGGTGGCGAGGTCCTTGAAGGCGCGGGTCTGCTCCGTGATGGCCCGCTCCGTGGGCAGGCGTTCGATCGAGGACGCTCCGAAGAAGCCGACGACGCCGCTGGTGTGCTCCAGGACGTAGCGGGCGTCCTCGGGCTCGGCGATGGGTCCGCCGTGGCAGAGGACGAGGACGTCCGGGTTCACCCGCTTGGCCGCGTCGTGCATCTCCTGCACGGCGGCGGCCGCCTGGTCGAGCGTCATGGCCGTACCGGCGCCGATGGCGCCCTTGGTGGTGAGCCCGACGTGCGGCACGAGGACGTCGGCGCCGGCCGCGGCCATGTCGGCGGCCTGCCCGGGGTCGAAGACGTACGGGGCGGTGAGCAGGTCGCGCTCGTGGGCGGCGCGGACCATGTCGACCTCGAGGCCGTAGCCCATGCCGGTCTCCTCCAGGTTGACCCGGAAGGTGCCGTCGTACAGGCCGACGGTGGGGAAGTTCTGCACTCCGGCGAAGCCCATGGCCTTGAGCTCGTCGAGGAAGAGGTCCATCCGGCGGAACGGGTCGGTGCCGCAGACGCCGGCCAGGACGGGGGTGTCGCGGACGACGGGCAGCACCTCGCGGGCCATGTCCTGGACGATCGCGTTGGCGTCGCCGTACGGCAGGAGTCCGGCGAGCGAGCCGCGCCCGGCCATCCGGTAGCGGCCGGAGTTGTAGATGATCAGCAGGTCGACGCCGCCGCCCTCGGCGCACTTGGCGGAAAGGCCGGTTCCCGCGCCCGCGCCGACGATCGGGCGGCCCGCGGCGACCTGGGCGCGCAGCCGGCCGAGCACGTCCTGGCGGCTGATGGTGGTCCGGGTGTTCACGGTGGTCTCCTCGGTGTCCGGGGGGGCGGTGGCGCGGGCGTTCTCGGTGGGTCGGTGTCTCGGCGGCCGGGCCTCGCGGCGCGGGCGTTCTCGGTGGCTCGGCGGTCGGTGTCTCAGGGGTCGGACCGGGGCGGCGCGGGCGTTCTCGGTGGCTCAGCGGTCGGCGGCACGGGCGTTCTCGGTGATCAGCCGGTGGAGGCGGTCGGCCATGGCGACCGCGAAGGAGGGGTCGTTGACGTGGGAGTCGAGCTCGTGGACGCGGACCTCGCCGCCCCGGACGGCGGCGCGCAGCGCGTCGAGCCCGGCGCGGTCCGCCTCGGGGTCGGCGAAGGGCCCGTCCGGCACGGACACGGCCGAGACGCCGCGCAGGGGCCAGAAGACCTCGGCGGGGCCCCGGGCCGCGCGGAGCTTGCGGCCCATTCCGGTGCCGAGCGCGGCCATCTCTCCCGCGGTGGTGCGCATCAGGGTGACCGTCTCGTTGTGGACGAGGAGCCGGCGGCCGGCGAAGCGCTCGGGGACGGTCGCGGCGGGGCCGAAGTTGACCATGTCGAGCGCGCCGGGCGCGACGACCTGCGGGATGCCGACCGCCCCCGCGGCGGTGAGCCGGGACGGTCCGGCGCTGAGCACGCCGCCGACGAGCTCGTCGGCGAGTTCGGTCGTGGTCAGGTCGAGGACGCCGTCGAGCATGCCGTCCCTGGCGAGCTTCTCGACGGCCCGGCCACCGGCGCCCGTGGCGTGGAAGACGAGGACCTCGTAGCCGAGTTCGGCGAGCCGGGCGCGGGCCGTGTCGACGGCCGGAGTGGTCACCCCGAACATGGTGGCCGCGACGACCGGCCGTCCCCGGCCCGCGGGCTCGTCGTGGTTGCGCTCGTGGCGGCGGGCCATTCCGGCGGCGGCCGCGGCGGCGTTGCCGAGGACCTGGCGGGAGACGGCGTTGAGCCCGGAGATGTCGACGACGCTGTACATCAGGGTGAGGTCGCTGCTGTCGACGTACGGGGAGACGTCACCGCCCGCCATGGTGCTGACGAGCACCTTGGGGACGCCGATGGGCAGGGCCCGCATGGCCTGGGCGGCGATCGCGGAGCCTCCGCTGCCGGCCGCGGCGAGCACGGCGTGCAGCTTTCCCTTGCGGTAGAGGTCGACGACGATCCGGGTGAGGCCCTGTGCCATGGCCGTGACGGCCGCCCCGCGGTCCCCGGCGGCCCGGAGCCGCGCCAGGTCGTGTCCCGCGGCCCGCGCGACGACATCGGCGGGGACGTCGGCCACCGGTCCCTGGGCGGACGGCGGCATGATCCCGGTGTCGACGAGGAGGACGTCGCTGCCGTACTCCCTGAGCCGCTCGCGCAGCCAGGCGTACTCCTCCCCCTTGGTGTCCAGTGTGCCGACCAGCACGACGGTCGCCATGCCCTCACCCTTCTCCCGGTCCGATCCCCGTGTCCCGGTCCCGTGCCCCGGTCCCGCCGTGTCGATCCTCCGTCGGGTGACCTGCGGGGACAACGACCAGTCGGGGCGGATTGGCCTGCGCCGCGGAGAGGGTGGAGCCGGTGCCGTGGAGCAAGATGGGTGCCATGGCCAGGATTGCTTCGACCCGTTTGTCCCGACTCCTCACCGGCTGGTCGTCGGAGGGGCCGGGGCCGCTGCCGCGCCGGCTCGCGGACGCGCTGCGGGAGCTGGCCGAGCGGGGGGACGTCGCCGGTGGCAGCGTGCTGCCCTCGCAGCGCGAACTGGCGCTCGTCCTCGGGGTGAGCCGGTCCACCGTGACGGCCGCGTACGGGCTCCTGGAGAGCGAGGGGTGGGTGGAGAGCGTGCGGGGCAGCGGTTCCCGGCTGCGCGGGTCGGGTGCGCTCGACCGGTACGTCGCGGAGGGGCGGCTCGTGAGCTTCAACGCACGGTCGGGCGGCTCCGGCACCGCCGATCTGTCGAGCGGGGCGCTGCCGGGGCTGGGCGCGGTCGCCGAGGCCGTCGGGGCGCTGACCCACGGCGACCTGGGCGACCTGCTGGGGGACGACGGCTACCACCCGTACGGGATCGCCGCGTTGCGGGAGGGCATCGCCGCGTACTACCGGGCGGCGGGGGTGGCGACGGAGGCGGAGCAGATCCTGGTGACCTCGGGCTCGCAGCAGGCGGTGTGGCTGGTGGCACAGGCGCTCGTCGAACCCGGCGACACGGTGGTGGTGGAGAACCCCACGTACCGGGGAGCCCTGGAGGCGCTGCGCGCGCGGGGCGCGCGCGTCGTCCCGGTCGGCGGGGACGGGGCGGACGGGGCCGGGGCCGGTCCCGCGGAGCTGCGGCGGCTGTGTGCGCACGCGCGGCCCCGGCTCGTGTACCTCCAGCCGACGGTCCACAACCCGACCGGGCGCACGCTCGACGGCGCCGCGCGGCGGGAGTGGCGGCGGGTCCTGGCGGACCGGGAGCTGTTCGCGGTCGAGGACACGGCCTGCGCCGAACTCGCCCTGGGCGACGGGGAGGGTGACGACGCCACCGCCCCGGTTCCGCTCGTGGCCGGTCTCCCGATGGCGTCGACGGTGACCGTCGGCACGCTCTCCAAGCTGTTCTGGGGCGGACTGCGGGTGGGGTGGGTGCGGTCCTCGCCGCAGGTGGTGGCCCGGCTCGCGAAGATCAAGACCTCGGTGGACCTGTCCTGTTCGGTCGTGGACCAGCTCGTCGCGGTCCGGCTGCTCGACCGGCTGCCCGAGGCCCGTGTCCGGCGCAGGGCCGGGCTTCGCCGGCAGCGGGACGCGGCGGAGGCGCTGGTGCGCGGGGCGGCCCCGCACTGGGAGTGGACGCGGCCGGCGGGAGGCCCGGCGCTGTGGGTGCGGATCCCGGGCGCCGACACGGAGGCCCTCGCCCAGCTGGCGCGGCGGCACGGGGTCTCGGTCGTGCCGGGGGCGGCGTTCTCGCCGGTGGACGGTTTCCGGGACCGGCTCAGGCTGCCGTACGCCCATGGCACGGAGGCGCTGGCCGCCGCGCTCCCGACGCTCCTGGAGTGCGCGGACCGCGCGGCGGGCTGAGGCAGGGGTCGCCGGGACCACGCACCGGGCGAGGTACGGACGGGCCGGAGCTCAGGGGTGCATCCGGGCTCCCTTCAGTACCTTGTCGACGGCGTTTCGCGGCCCGTACACGGCGAGGCCCACCAGATCGAGCTGCCCGGTGCCGACGGCGCGTACGGCGGCGCGGTTGTCGCGGTCGTTGCCGGTGCTGAAGAGGTCGCCCGTGAACACCGCGCGGGGCAGTCCGCGGGAGAGGGCCCTGCCGTGGGCGGCGGTCAGGGTCTCCTTCGTCCCCTCGAAGACCAGGACGGGCTGGCGGAACATCGGCAGGTACGGGGTGTCGTCGGCGTCGGCGTACGGTGCGCCGATCACCTCGGGGAGCTCCGAGCCGAGGCCGCTGACCAGGAACGCCGTCACGTTCAGCCGCTGCCAGGTCTCCAGGTCCTCGCGCAGCAGCACGGCGATCCTGGTGTCGAATCGTACGGGGGCGTGGTCGTTCGTCGTCATGCCACGAGACTGCCGCCGGCCCGGTCGTACGGTCTTGTACATTTCTTGCATGGTGGCCCGTACGGAGACCCGGCAGGAGGTCTCGGCGTGGCGCCCGCGTGTGCCGGGTGTCGTGGAGGTCTTCCACGCGCGGTTCACCGAGCACGCGTATCCGATGCACGTGCACGACGTGTGGACGCTGCTCATCGTCGACGACGGCGCGGTCCGGTACGACCTCGACCGGCACGAGCGCGGAACGCCCGGCGACACGGTGTCCCTGCTCCCGCCGCAGGTCCCGCACAACGGCTCGCCCGCGACCTCCGGCGGCTTCCGGAAGCGGGTCCTCTACCTGGATCTGACGCAGCTGGACGAGAGCCTCATCGGCCCGGCGGTGGACGCGCCCGACCTGGTCGACCCGCTGCTGCGGCGGCGCGTCGGACAGCTGCACTCCGCGCTCGCGGAGCCCGGGGACGAACTGGAGGCGCAGAGCCGCCTCGCCCTCATCGGGGACCGGCTGCGCGGCCATCTGCGGCCCCGGCTCGTCCCGCCCGTGCGCGGGGCCGCCCCCGGTGTGGCGCGTTCCCTGCGGGAGCTGCTGGACGCGCGCCTCGTCGAGGGCGTGACCCTGGACGAGGCCGCCCTGCTGCTCCACGCCCACCCGGCGCATCTCGTACGGGCGTTCAGCGGCGCCTTCGGCATCGCACCGCACCAGTACCTGACGGCCCGGCGGATCGACCGGGCCCGGAGGCTGCTGCTCGACGGGCGGCCGCCGGGCGACGTGGCGGCCGCGACCGGCTTCTACGACCAGTCGCATCTGAACCGTTCGTTCAAGCGGATCGTGGGCACCACCCCCGGGCGCTTCGCATCCGCGCGCGGCGAGCCGCGACCGCCGGCATGATCCGGCCTGACATGGAGCGGCTTTCCTCGCATACGACCGAATTCTGCCCATGGGCGCTCAAACGGCTCAGATGACGCACTGGTAGTCATCTGATCCGGTCCACGTGATTCCCGCGCCCGGCCGCACGCCCTGTCGAAGCCGATCTTCCGCCCGCACCCTGATCGGCGTGACGAGCGAACGGGGAGCGGGTGACCGGGTGGCCGGACCCGAGGGCGTGGGCGGCGACGTGGACGTGTGCGTGGTCGGGGCGGGGCCGGCCGGCCTGACGCTCGCGATCGGCCTGCGCCGTCTCGGGCTGCGGGTACGGATCGTCGACAAGGCGCAGGGTGCCGGGCACGGGGCCCGCGTCCTGGTGCTCTGGGCGCGGGCCCGCGAGGCGCTCGACGCCCTGGGGGTCGGCGAGCTCCTCCGGCGCCACGGCGTGGAGCCGGACACGGTCACGATCCACGCGCGCGACCGGTTCCTCGGTGAACTCACCACCGGCTGGGCGCTGTCCGCCCACGCCCGCCCCCTGGCCGTCGCGCGGCACGACGTCGAACGCCTCCTCCGCGAGGAGCTGGCCCGGCTCGGCACCCGCGTCGAGTGGAACGCCGAGGTGACCGGCGTCGAGGTCCACGCGGACCGGGCCGCGTTCACCCTGCGCCACGCGGACGGCCGGGTCGAGTCCGCCGCCGCTCCGTGGATCGTCGGCTGCGAGGGGGCCTCCAGCGTGGTCAGGGACCGGCTCGGCATCCCCTTCGAGGTCCATCGCCGCACCGGCCTCCGGGTCGCCCAGGGCGACGTCCGCCCCACCGGGCCGCTCGGCGAACGGCCCGGCCGCGGGCACCTCTTCCTGAGCCCGCACCGTTCGCTGCTCGTCCTCCCGCTGCCCGGCGGCGGCTTCCGCTTCTTCTGCTTCCGCGACGGCCCCGGCCCGTCCCGGGCCACCGCGCACACCGGGGCCGGACTGCGCGACCTGGCCGCGGACGTCCTCCACGCGCCGGGGCTCCGCCTCGTCGCGACGAAGGCGCCCGGACGGGACCGGGACCGCTTCGGCGACGGGGTCGCCGCCCGGCTCCGGCACGGCCGCGGACTGCTCGCCGGGGACGCGGCGCACACCTGGGCCCCGGTCGGCGGCCACGGCGTGAACGTCGGCATCCTCGGCGCCCACAACCTGGCCTGGAAGCTCGCCGCCGTGCACCGGGGGCAGGCGCACGAGGGGCTCCTGGACACGTACAGCGACGAGCAGCGGCGGATGGCGGTCCGGTACGTCCGCGCGATGCGGTTCGACTTCATGGAGCTGCCGCTGCCCCCGCTGGGGCATCGGGCGTTCACCGCCGCGCTCCCCCGCCGCGGCCTCCGGCGCCGCCTCGACCTGCGCCGCGACCACCGGGGCGGGGCGCTGTCCTGGCACCTCGCCGCCCCGCACCGCCGCAGCGGGCCCCGGGCGGGCGACCGCATGCCCGACGTCAGGGTCGCCGTCGGCGGCCCCGTCGCCCGGCGGATGCACACCCTGCTGTCGTACGGGCGGTGGACGCTGGTCCTGCACGCGGCGCGGGCCGAGCCCGCGGTGGTCGACGCCCTGCGGCAGGAGTGCGCCCGGTTCCCGGCACCGGTGCGGATCCTGTCCGTGACGCCCCGGGACGGCGTCGAGGCCGCCCGGCTCGGCCACCCCGGCCACCTGTGTCTGGTGCGGCCCGACGGGTACGTGGGTCTCGTCGCGCCGCTCGCCCGCCCCGCCCTGCTCCGCGCCTACCTGGCGGCGCTCGGCCCCGCCGGCCAGGGAACCGCCCGCGGTCCCCGGCGGATCCCCCCGCGCCGTGCGCGGTGAGCGACACTGCCCCCACCGTCCCGGGAACCTCTCGCACCCCGGGCGCGTTATACCCCCCAAGGGTATACAGAGGAGGGGTCCCATGATCACCAGAAGGCTGCCCGCGCTCACTCCCGAGCAGGCACCCGGCCGCGCCGGCGAGCTGCTCACCGACCTCGTCGAACGGCACGGCTCCGTCGGCGAGATGGTGTCCACGATGGCCCACTCGCCGGCCCTGCTCGACGGCTATCTCGGCCTCTCGCGCGCCATGAAGCGGGTGCGGATCCCGCGGGCCCTGAGCGAGAAGCTGTCGCTCGCCGTCCAGGAGTGGATCGGCTGCGGCACCTGCCGCGAGGCGCACCGCGAGGCCGGCCGGGCGGCGGGACTGACCGCGACCGACATCGAGCTCGCCCGACAGGGCACCTCGACCGACCCGGGGGGGGGGGGCCCCCCCCGCCCCCCCCCGGGGGGGGCGCCCCCCCCCCCCCCCCCCCCCGGCCCCCCCCCCCCCCCCGCCCCCCCGCTGCGGGTCCTCGCCGAACCGGGCTCGCTCTCGGACGAGGACGTGGCGGAGGTGCGGGCGCACGGCTGGAGCGACCGGGTGATCGCCGAGGTGGTCGGCGTGGTCACCCTCAACCTGCTCACCGGCGCGTTCAACCTCCTCGCGGGCATCCAGCCGGAGCACGAGGAGTGAGGAGGGGCGTGCGGGCCTACCCCGCGGTCGGCGCCGTGAACGTCACGTCCGCCGCAGTGACCGTGGTCTCCGCGTCGCTCCCGAGGGCGTACGCGGCGACGCGGGAGACCGTCGCGGCCGGTACGGCCTCTCCGATGCCCGGCACCGCCGGGATGTCCTGGGTGGCGTGGGCGTCGCGCGGGACGACGACCCGGTAGCCGAGCGCCAGGGCCGTACGCGCCGTCGCCTGCACGCACATCTCCGACATGACGCCGCAGACGGCGACGGCCCGCACGCCGGCCCCGGTGAGCACCTCGCCCAGCGCGGTGTCCTCGAAGCCGTCGTCGTGGGGCTTGCGGATCACGACCTCGGCGGGGCCGGGCTCCACGGCGTGGTGCAGCTCCCAGCCCGGCGTGTGCGGCTCGTCCTCGGCTCCGGGCGGTCCGTCGTTCTGCAGGTGCGCGATCAACGCCCCGTCGCGCCGGGCCCGTTGGATCAGGTCGCTCGTGCGGTCGACGAGCCGGCCGGCGGCGGGCACGGCTCCCTCACCGGTGACGAAGGCCGACTGTACGTCGACGACGATCAGGGCATCCACGGGCACTGCGCGCTCGGTCATCCGGTCATCATCACGCCCACCGGCCGCGCGCGCCACGGGGTTTCGGCCGCTCCGGGGCGGACGGAAACCCCCGGGCGCGCGTCCGCGACCCGCGGCTAGCCTCATGGTCCGGAGATCAGGGGGAGGATCCGCATGACCGAGTCGTCGACGTCCGCGTGGTGGGAGCTGCTGCCGGACGGCATCCGGAGTCAGGTCGACGGGTACGTCCTCCAGGACGCCCGGCTCCAGGCGGTGAGGATCGTCTGGCAGACCTGCCGGAGCCGCGGTCTGGGGCTCCACGACGCGGAGCGGGTCGTCCACGACCGGTACCTCCACCACGGCGACCGGATCGCGCGCACCCCTCCGAGCCCCCTGGACACGGAGTCGCTGGCGGCGCGGGCCTCGGGCTGTCCGGGGCGCGTGGTCGCGGTCGAGGCGATCTGGGACGGCGACACCGTGCACGACTGGTTCGTGCTCCTCCTCGCGCTCACGGACGATCCCGCCGGCGAGCACGAGCTCGCCGTGATCCACCGGGAGACCGCGGTGGCACATCTGGGCGAGGCCCGGGCCCGGGGGCTGCTCCACCCGGCGGCCGCGGCCGCCGGATCGGCCGGCCGGGCCCTGGCCCGACACCTCGCGGTGCCCTTCCACTTCGGGAGCCCGGACACACCGGACGACGGGGCGCCGCGATGGCGCCCGTGAGCCGCACGCGCACGCGTATTCGTTTGCCGGGGCGCGTCCGCTCCGATAGGAATCCCGCATGCTGCGAGGTACCACGATCGGGCTCAGGGCCCGCCACGAGGAAGACATCCCGCTCCTGCGGACCGAGCTCCACGACGACGTGGTCAACGGCTCTCGGTCCGGGGCCGCGGCGTGGCGGCCGATCACGCCCGGCGCGAGGGACCCCCGGCTCGTGGTGGACGACACCAACGAGCGGAACGTCCCCTTCTCCGTCGTGGAGTTGGAGGGCGGCACGCTGATCGGCAGCGCGAACCTGTGGGGCATCGACAACCACAGCCGGAACGCGCACATCGGCCTGGGGCTCTTCCCCTCGGCCCGCGGCAAGGGCTACGGCACGGACGTGGTCGCCGTGCTCTGCCACTACGGCTTCGCCGTGCGCGGCCTCCAGCGGCTGCAGATCGAGACGCTGGCGGACAACGCCGCGATGCTGCGCTCCGCCGAGCGCAACGGCTTCGTCCGCGAGGGCGTGCTGCGCTCCTCCGCCTGGGTCCTGGGCGAGTTCCTGGACGAGGTGCTGCTCGGCCTCCTCGCCGACGAGTGGAAGTCCGGCCGCTCCTAGGGGGTGTCGCCCGCCCGGACCGCGCGGGCGAGGAGCCACCGGCCCGAGAGGCCCGTGCCCAGGAGTCCGGCGACGAGGGTGACGAGGGCGGCCCCGGGGCCCGAGGTCCAGTCGACCGCGGAGGCACGGGCGGCGAGGACCGCGGCGAGGGCGAGGGCCACCGCCGGTACGGCCCCGAGGGCGGGGCGGATCCGGGCCAGGTCGTCCTCCGCCAGGGAGCCGAGGACGCCGACGCCGAGCGCGAGCGCCCACACGCCGAGGCCCTGGGCGTCGGCGCGGTTCACCGTCCAGGGGAGCAGCGCTCCCCAGAAGGCGGGGAAGAACAGCAGGCCGGCGCCGATGCCGAGCCATCCCGAGCCGAGCACGGCGAGCGGCGGCTTCGACCAGGCGGGGAGCGGTGCGACCGGACGCCGCCGTGCCGCTCCCGGGCCGACGGGCCGCCTGCGGTACTGCGCCGCGAGGCAGCCGACCGCGGCGAGGGCGAGGACGCCGAGGACGGCGACCCAGCCGAGGCTGAAGAGGGCGAGGAACAGCGGGCCGCCGCGTGCGGCCTGGAGGCTTCCGGCGTTCAGCAGGGTCACCGTGAACAGGCCGACGAGGACGATCGCGAGCGGCAGCGCCAGGCTCCTCGCCTCCTCCCAGACGCGGGCCCGGCCGATCGTGAACAGCGCGGGCGCCACGCCCGCCATGGCCGCCCCGACGAGGCCGGGGCTCAGCGCCTCGGGCGACACCCAGGCGCCCGCCGCGTGCCCCGTCAGGCCCGCCACGGCGAGCAGGGTGCCGACCGTGGCGCTGATGCCGCCGACGGCACCGCTCAGGACCACGACCGCGGGCGAGAGCGCCCGTCCCTCGGGGCCTTCCGCGCGGGTGGCCGCCTCCTGCCCGCTCGCGCTCATCCCCTGGCTCCTTCCGCGGGGGTGCCCACGGCGGCCGGAGCGTTCGCCGGGCTCGTGGGAAGATCGGCGAACTCCTGCTGCCGTCTGAGGACTTCACGCGCGTACAGGATCCGCAGGCTCACCACCGTGACGGCCGCGTACGCGAGCATGCCGCAGCCGATGCCGACGCCCGCGACGAGGGCCGTGAGCCGGTCGAGGCCCAGAGTCCGTTCGAGTACGGGCACGGTCACCGCGGAGAAGGCGGGGGCCAGGCAGAGCGCGGCGAGGTGCAGCGACCACTCCTCGCGCGCCCAGTCCGCGCCCCGGGCGCCGGCGCGCGCCGCCCGGACGGCGATGACGGCGTACGTCACGGCGTACGGGACGAGGTACGCGAGGAGCAGCCGCCGCCCGGCGGTCCCCTCGTCGAGGAACGCCGCCGTGATCCACACCAGGCCCGCGGCGCCCGCGAGATGGGCCGCGATCCGCACCGGCGGGGGGCACCAGGTGCCGGTCACGCCGGGGACGGTGGCCCGCCGGTCCAGGGCGCGGGAGGCGAGGAGGGCGCCGAAGGAGACGAGCGCGCCGAGGTGCATGATCGCGACCCGGTTGATGTCCGCGAGGCCGAGCCCGGGATAGAACGAGGGCAGGAGGCCCCATTCGATCCGGAGCAGCGGGGCGGTCATCAGGAAGCCGTAGCAGAGCAGCATCCAGCGCTGGTGGAGGTCGGGGAGGCCCCGGAGGGCCGCGAGGACGCCGAAGGTCACGCTGCCGACGGTGCCGGCCAGGATGGTGGCGAGGACGATCCAGAAGGCGGCCCCGCTGAACGCCTCCGCCGGCGGGGTGCGCACCAGGTAGAGCGCGGCGCCCGCCATCGACGCGTACACGGTGACCGCGAAGACGGTCCCGGCGATCCGGTGCAGCGGGACGCGGCGCCGGACGGCGGAGAGCAGCTGCACGGGTCCCAGCAGCATGAGGAGGCCGCCCAGGACCGAGTGCGCGAGCAGGGGGACGAGGCTGCGGCCGTACGGTCCCATCCGGTCGCGCACGGCCTCGGCCACGAACTCCGGGGAGACGGAGCGGCCGAGGAGCCACTCGCCGAGCGCGGGCGCTCCCGGCCGGGCGTACGGCAAGATCCCGGTCATGGCGATCGGCGCGTACGCCAGGCAGACCACGGTCACCGCGACGGCGGCCGCCCTCCCCCACCGCGCTCGCGTGCCGGTCGGACGCCCCATGGCGGTTCCCCCTTCCTCCATAGTCCTGTCTGGACTATGGAGGAAGGTAGGGCGGGACGCGACCGGGGTCAACCGGTGGGTAACAAAAGGCCGGTGGCGGGATCAGGGCTCGCGGCTCTCCACCCACTGCCAGAAATCGACCATCATCCGCTCATACCGGATGCCGAACTCCAGCGCCTCGCGCTGCCCCCGCGTCAGCAGCTCGCCGACGTCGTGCGCGAGGCCCTCGTACCCGTCCAGGGTCCTGCGGTGCTCGTCGATCTGGACCGGGGCGTGGACGCGCGGGCTGGCGCCGAACCACAGCTTGAGGATGCCGCGTTCGCGGGCCTCGACGGGGACGAAGGCGGGATCGGCCAGCCAGCCGCGCAGCGCCGCCGCCCCCTCGTCCGTCAGGCTCATCAGGCGCCGGTTGCGCCCGCCGGGCTGTCGCACCTCCGACAGCAGCCCCGCCTCCAGGAGCCGGTCGCACTGCGCGTACACCTGGGCGTGCGGCATCGACCAGAACGGGGCCACCGTCCGCGCGGCCTCCACCTTCACGTCGTACGGGGTGGCCTCGCCCAGCTTGTCGATGATGCCGAGCACGAGGAAGGAAGGCGTGGTCAAGCGGACTTCAGACATGCGGCGACGGTATCGCGGCGACGGCACGGGCCGCCCGTGCTCCTCCGGCTCCGCGCCCGGGCCCGGGCGGTGATCGCCGCCTACGGGACGGGCCATGTCGCGCCGGGCTCGGACGGGAGCGGAACCGTCGCGCCCGGGTCCGCCCGACCGAGCGCCTCCGGCGACCCCGGTTCGGGGCGGAGCAGGTCGGCGAGCGCGGTCAGCCGGATGAGCCGCAGGATCCACGGCTCCTCGCAGATGAGCCGCCAGCGCGCACCGCGCCGGTGCACGCGCCCGGCGCAGTGGGCGAGGAGACCGAGCCCGGTGGCGTCGCAGAAGGTGAGGCGCCGGATGTCGACGGTCAGGGCCTCGGCCTCCCGGGCGAGGGCGTCGAGCTCGGGCCGCAGGTGCCGCACCAGCACGAGGTCGAGCTCGCCCCGGAGGACGGCGACCGTGACCCCGCCGTTCGCACGGACGACGAGGTACGGGTCATGACGGGGGATCAGCTGCATCGGACGCTCCACAGGGTGGCTCCATGTGTCAGGTCGAGCGTGGCCGCCCCCCTGCGGGGAGGGACGTTTCGCCTCCACCGCTATCACCTGAATCGGTGAACATTCGCGCCCTCTTCTCTCGTTCGGACGCGCGCGGCCCGGACATGTGTACGGCGCGCCGGTGCCTGCGTCCGCGGGCCCGGGCGGCGAGGCCGTGGCGCGGCGCCAGCAGCCAGACCAGGGCGAAGACCCCGGTCAGGACG
This sequence comes from Streptomyces sp. NPDC059695, assembly GCF_042733785.1. NCBI lineage: Bacteria > Bacillati > Actinomycetota > Actinomycetes > Kitasatosporales > Streptomycetaceae > Streptomyces > Streptomyces sp. NPDC059695. The sequence goes on from NZ_JBHWFF010000010.1 coordinate 162,214, forward strand.
ACGACGACCGAGCCGCCGGCCGCCAGGTCGTACGCGTAGCTCACGTACAGCCCGGCGACGCTCCCCGCGCAGCCGAGGACCGACGCCAGCAGGGTCATCGCCCACAGCCGCTCGGTGAGCAGCCGGGCCGTCGCCGCCGGGGTGATCAGCAGCGCGAGGACCAGGACGTTCCCCACGGCCTCCAGGGACATGACGACGGTGGCCGTCACCACGACGTACAGGGTCAGGTCGAGCGACAGGACGGGGAGCCCCGAGGCCCGGGCCGTCTCGCGGTCGAGGCCGACCGCGACCAGCTCCTTCCGGAGCGCCAGGACGACGGCGACGAGCACCGCCCCGAGGACGGCCACCCGCCACAGGTCCGCCGCGTCGACGGCCAGGACCTGCCCGAAGAGGAACGACGACAGGTCCGTCGTCCAGCTGTCGCGGGTCGAGACGAGGACGATGCCGAGCCCGAAGGCGAAGGCGAAGAACACCCCGATGACGGTGTCCTCCTTGAGCCGCCGGTTCTGCGAGACGAACGCGATGAGGACCGCCGTCGTGACACCGGCCGCCGCGCCGCCCAGGAGCAGGTTGCCCTCGAAGGCGTACGCGAGGGCCACCCCTGGGAAGGCGGAGTGGGCGACGGCGTCCCCGATGAAGGCCATGCCCCGCAGCACGACGTACACGCCGACGACCCCGCACACGAGGCCGACGACCGCCGAGACCGCGAAGGCGCGCCGCATGAACGGCAGCGACCACGGCTCGGCGAGGAGCGCGAGGAACCCGTTCACTCCGCCTCCCCCGTCCGGCCCCGGTCCAGGCCGAAGGCGCGGAGCATCTGGCCGGCGTCCGCGAGGAGTTCGGGACCTCCCCCGGCGACGATGCTCCGGTTCAGGAGGAGCACCCGGGTGCAGGTGCGGGCGGCGGCGGCCAGGTCGTGCGTGGTCATGAGCAGTCCTCTCCCCTCCGCCGCGAGCCGGCCGAACAGCTCGTTCAGCAGGTCCTGCGTGGGTACGTCGACCCCGGTGAACGGCTCGTCCAGGAGCAGCAGCCGGGGCTCGACGGCCAGGGCGCGCGCCACCAGGACGCGCTGGCGCTGCCCGCCGGACAGCTCGCCGATCGGGCGGCGGCGCAGCGCGGTGAGACCGGCCCGCTCCAGGGCCTCGTCGGCCGCCGCGCGGTCGTGCCTCCCGGGCCGGCGCAGCGGGCCCACGGTCCGGGTGCGCCCGCTGAGCACCGCACCCGCGACGTCGATCGGGAAGTCCCAGGCGAACTCGTGCCGTTGGGGCACGTAGCCGACGGGTCCGCGGGCCTCGACCGATCCGGCCGACGGCGGGAGGAGCCCGAGGACGGCGCGCAGGAGGGTGGTCTTCCCCGCGCCGTTCGGGCCGAGCAGCCCGACGAGTTCGCCGCCGGACACCGTGAGCGAGGCGTCCGCGACGGCCGTACGGCCACCGAGCGCGACGGAGACGGAGCGGACCCGCAGCAGGTTCTCGTGGTCGTCGCTCATGCGCGGCGCCTCCGGCGGGCGAACAGCACGGCCCCGGCGCCCAGGACGGCGAGCGCCGCGGCGGCGCCGGCCGACAGCACGGTGGACCCGGCCCCGGTGGCGGCCATGGAGCCGCGGGGGCCGCTGGTGGCCGGGCCCTCGGGGGTGGCGGTGGTGTCCGGAGTGCCGGTGGTGGCGGGGGTGCCCGCTGTGCCGGTGGTGGCGGTGCCCTCGGCCTCCGGCCCGCCCGTGACGGACCCGCCCGACGACGCCCCGGAAGCAGAACCGGAACCAGAACCGGAATCGGAAACGGAGCCGGAGGCGGAGGCGGAACCCGAGCCTGAACTCGTCCCCGTACTCGCACTCGTACCGGTGTCCGGACGACCCGCCCCGGAACCGACCTCGAAGGTCAGCGTCTCGGTGTCGCTCGTCCGCGTCCCGTCCGCGAGGAGCCCGGACATGGTGAGGGTCAGCCGGTACGTGCCCTCGGCGCCGAAGGCCCAGCCGCCGTGGGCGTGCGTGTTCTGGGGGACGCCGAAGGTGTCGGGCACCCCGTCCGCGCTCGCGAAGCGGACGGACGCGCCGGACAGCCCGTCATAGGTGAAGAGGGCGAACGGGCCCGGGCCTTCGGCCTTCACCAGGGAGAAGGCGATCTCGCCCCGCGTGGCGCCCGCCGCCATGTTGTCCGTGGACCAGCCGGGCCAGAGCAGTCCCGGCCGCTGGACCTGGTCGAGCAGCCACACCGGCGCGCCGGCCTTCCCCAGGAAGGCGAAGTCCGGGTGGGCCGGAACGCTCCTGCGGGCCTCGGGCTTGACCCGGAGGACCAGCGAGGAGGGCTCGCGCCAGACGGCCCTGCCCGGCACCGTCCCGTCCTTCACCTGGATCTGGAGCCTGCCGGCCACCACGCGCGCGGCGATGTCGACGTGGCCCTCGTCGAGGACCGTCCGCTCCGTCGCCGCCTCCCGCACGGGGGCGACGGCGGCGGAGAGCCGGGGTGCGGACGACCGCTCCCCAGGCGCCGGGGGCACCTCGACAGGAGTGGAGGCTGAAGCGGAGGGCGAAACGGAGGCAGGGACAGAGGGGGACGGCGCCGGGGCGGGTGCGGTGCCCCCGACCCGTACCGTGAGTGCGGCCGTGGCGGTCGCGGCGGGCTCGGCCTCTGCCTCGGGCTCGGCCTGGGCCGCGAGGGCGAGCCGGTAGACCCCCGGGGCGGAGAAGGCCCAGCGGCTCAGGCCCCGGGCGCCCGCCGGGAGCGCGGAGACGTCGGGGAGTCCGTCGGAGCTGTCGAACCACACGGCGGGCGCGCCGTGCGGACGGCCCTCCTCGGTCCCGTGCACGGTCACCGTGCCGGGCCCCTCCGCCCCGGTCAGGGACCAGCGGACCGAGCCGCCCTCCGGGAGTTCCGTGGTGTCCCACGGCGGGGTGAACTCCCAGCGGACCGTGCCGTCCTCGCCCGCGACCCGGTGGGTGTCGTCGAGGTCGAGCACGCCGTTCCCGCCGAGGTCCAGCACCCCGTCGGCCCACCCCGTCCCGGCCCGGCCCGGTGTCACCGGCGCGGTCGTGTCCGTCGGCGGTCCGGCCGCCGCCGTGCCGCCGAGGGCCAGTGCCCCGGCCGCCGCCAGGGCGACGCCCGTGTTCCGTGCGAGCCCCATCGGGCTCACCTCCTCTCCCGGCCCAGGCAGCGGGCCAGTTCGTTCGCGTTGTGGCGCATCATCGAGACGTAGTCGTGGACCGCGGAGTCGAAGGAGTCGCCGTAGAGCGTGCAGACGGCGACGCCCTCGTCCTCCGCCACCCGGCGCAGCACGTCCGCGCGGGCCGCCAGGTTGGGTTCCACGAAGACGGCGGGCACCTCGCGGTCGCGGATCGTCGCGCGCAGGCGCGCGATCTCGGCGGCGCTCGGCTCGCGGCTGGGGACCGGGACGACGAACCCGGCGATCTCCAGGTGGTAGGCGTGGGCGAGGTAGCCGAAGGCGTCGTGGGTGGTGATCAGTCTCCGGTTCGCCTCCGGGACCCGGCCGAGCGTCCTGGCCACCTCGTCGTCCAGGGCGGCGAGCCGCTTCAGGTACCGGGCGGCGTTCCGCCGGTACGTGGCACCGCCCTCCGGGTCGGCCTTCGTCAGCTCCTCCTCGATCCGGCGGACGTAGGCCTCGGCGTTGGCGACGTCCTCCCACGTGTGGGGGTCGGTGTCGCCGTGCACGTGGCGGCCGAGGACGGCCTGCGGCAGCACCCACAGAGGGGCCCCGGGCCGGCCGAGGAAGCGGTAGGCCTCCTCGCGGGGGACGGTCTCCCCGGCCCGTTGCGGTACGGAGAGGACGACGGTGTCCGGGGAGCGGTGCACGCGCCGGCCGGTCGCCGGGTCGTCGGAGCGGATCCGCACGGACCCGGTCCGGGTGTCGAGCGCGATGTCGGCATGCCCGCCGTCGAGGACGGTCCTGCCCGCCGGTGCGGGGGTGTCGCCGACGACGAACGTGACGGTTCCGCCGCCGATCGGCGCGGTCCTCCCGTCGAGCGTCTCGGTCCGTCCCCGTACGGTCAGCCGGTACGTACCGGGCCTGCTGAAGGCCCAGTTGACGTGGGTGTGCGCCTCGGGCGGCAGGGTGAAGGAGTCCTCGGCACCGAATCCGTCGGTGGAGTCGACGACGACCTGCGGGATGCCGAGCGTGTCGGTCAGGTAGACGTGGAGGTCGCCGGGGCCTTCCAGCGCGGTCGCGGTCGTCCGGACGTGGGAGCCGTCGCCCGCCACCTCGCCCTCGACGGCCCAGCCCAGCCAGAGCACGTCGAGCCCGAGGTCCTCCGTGAGCCTGATGGCGGAGCCGCCGTACTGTTCGAGGCGTTCGCCGAGGGGCACCTTGGGGGTTCCGCCGGGGGCGTTGGTGTGGATCATCTTCATGATCCCGGGCTCTTCGAGGAGGAGCCCGTTGCTGAGGACGAGGTCCGAGCGCGCGACGCGGGCCGCGTCGCCGGGGCTGGGCTCGTAGGAGTGCGGATCGCCGTGGCGCGGGACGACGGAGGCCACGTCGACCCGGTCGCCGCCGACGTTGCGCACGAGGTCGGCGAGGATCGCGGTGGTCGTGGAGACCGTCAGCGCGGCCCTGCCGCCGCTCCCGCTCCCGGGACCGGGGCCGCAGCCGGACAGCAGCAGCGCGGTGCCGAGCACGAACGCGAGGGCGGTGCGGGGAGCGTTCACCGGGCCGCCCGCTTCCCACGGACGCGGACGAGGACGACCGTCACGGCCCCGGCCGCCAGAGCGGCGGCGGCCAGACCGGCCGGCAGGGCGAGCGGGACCGCGCCGGTGGCCGCCAGCCGGCCGCCGCCCGAGGGGGCCGCAGGGGCCGGAGCCGAGGTACGGCCGGCCGTCGGGAAGGGCGCGAGCGGGGTGGCGGCCGAGGTCGTACGCGCCGGGCCCTGCACCGGAGGCGCCGCGCCCGTGGACGTACGGCCCGGGGTCGGAGTCTGCGCAACGGACGCGGACGGGGGCGGAGTCCGCGTACCGGACGGGGTCGGAGTCGGAGCCGGAGTCGGCCCACCGGACGCGGACGGGGTCACCGGGGATGAAGGGGTGGACGTCGAAGTCGGCGTGGGCGAGGTCGGTGGGGGCGTGGGCCCCGGCGTCTCCTCCCCCGGGCCCGGCTCGACGGTCGACGGGTCGATGTCGCCCACGACGACGGCGAGCGTCTCGCGGTCGGAGACCCTCGCCCCGGAGGGCAGGGTGGCGCTCATCTCCAGGGTGATCCGGTAGACGCCCTCCCTGTCGAAGATCCACAGCGGGTGGGCGTGCGTGAAGGACGGCAGGCGGACGGTGCCGGGGCGGGCCCTCGCACTGTCGACGTCGACGCCGATGCGCAGGCCGAGTTCGGGGTCGTCCTCCCACCGTCCGAGGACGAACCGGCCCGGCCCCCGGACCCCGGAGAAGGCGACCTCCACGCCGCCGGTCACGTCGGCGGGAAGGATGCCGAGCGTGTTCCAGCCGGGCCAGAGGAGACCCTCGGTCGAAGCGAAGTCCTTGTCGACCCAGAGGCTCGCGCCGGGAGCGCCGAACCCCTCCAGCTGCGGGACCTCCTCGCGCGGAGGGATGACGATCTCGTGGCGCGGGTCGAAGTGGAGGAGGACGTCGGAGGGTTCGCGCCAGACGGTGGCGCCGGGGACGGTGCCGTCCTTGACGCGGAACGCGAGGCGGCCGCCGGTCAGCCGGGCGGCGAGGTCGAGGTGGCCGCCGTCGAGGACGACGCGCTCGCCCGCGGGGGCTTCGCGCGGGGGCGGTTCGGCCGCGTGCGCGGGTGGCGCGCCGGACGACAGGGCGAGCGCGACCGCGACGATGAGTGCGAGGGCCGGTGGGAGGGAGGGGGTGCTGCGGGCCCGCATGACGGGGCGGCTCCTTCGGGAGGCGTACGGGAGACCACGGCCGCGCCGGAGGCGGTGCACAGGGAGGGTCGCCCCGCCCCCGGCGCGGGGCTCATGGAGGGGTGGGCGTCAGCCGACCTGGAAGGTGTACGTGGCGGAGGCCGGGCCGACCGCGGTGCCGTTCGTCAGGGTGCCGCGGACGCTGAAGGTCGCGGTGTACGAACCGGCCTTCGTGAAGACCCAGTTGGCGTGGTCGTGCTCGGCGGCGGCGATGTCCCGGGTGTTGGCGAGGGTGGCGTCGCCGCTGTCGTAGGCGCGGTTGTTCCGGGGGCAGAGCCCGTTCTTGTAGACGGTGAGCTTGCCGGGGCCGCTCAGGGAGGTGAGCTCGACCTGCACCTTGTCGCCCTGGAAGACGCCGGTGGCGAGGTGTTCGCCGGATATGCCGGGCCAGAGCAGTCCGGTGTTCTGGGTCTGCGGCAGGCGGTGGACGGTGGTTCCCGCGGTGCCGAGGTGGCTGTAGCAGGTGCCGGTGGGGACGGTGTAGGCGGCGGCCGGCAGGGCCTTGAGCACGACGTCGGCGGGGGCGTACTCGACGCCCGGGGTGACGGACTCGTCGTGGACGTGCAGGGCGAGGGCGGTGCCGTCGTACTCGACGTCGAGGACGTCGACGTGCCCCTGGGAGAGGGTGGTTCCGGCGGCGTGGGCGGCGGTGAGTCCGCCGACGGCGAGGGTCGCGGCAATGGTTCCGGCCAGCGTGAGAGAACGCGTGAAGACACGCAAGAGAAGCCCCCCTTGGGCGAATGGTGAGTGTGCGCGAACAAGGAAGACGATAATCATTTTCATTAAGAGATGGCAAGCGGGTGCCGCGTGGGGACACCCCGCACGGGGCGGCCGTTCCAGAGGTGCTCGCGCGCTACCGCGCGGCGCCGGTGAGCGCCCGCAGGGGAATCCGCCGGAACTCGACGGTCTCGTACGGACTCCTCGTCCCGGTCTCGTACAGCAGGCCGACCGTCGCGGCGTCCAGGGGCACCAGGTCCGAGTAGCCGGCCTTCCGCCGGTCCACCGTCAGCGCCTTCGTGAAGGTCCGCCCGCCGTCCCCGCTGCTCCACAGGGCCGGCTCCTCGCGCGCGGTCGGCACCGAGGGGGCCGAGAACAGCAGCAGCCCGTCCGGCCCGCCCACGTACAGCAGGCCGCCCTGCACCACGGGCACGCGGTCCAGGGCGTGCTGGGGCGCGAAGGGGCGGTCGAGGCTCCGGCCGCCGTCGCGCGAGGTGGCGTCGGCGCGGTTGCCCGGACTCGTCCCCAGCTGGTCGCGAGAACTGAAGTACAGCTTGCCGTCCGGGAGTTGGGCGACCGCCGTCTCGTTGGCGTTGACGAACCCGTCGTAGGTGTCGTCCACGAGGCCGAGGGACCAGGTGCGGCCGCCGTCGTCGCTGTGGAGGGCGTGCGCCCCGTAGTACCGGGGCTCCTCGCCGGTGTCCGGTGAACCCGCGGGCGGCGCCGCCGAGTGGTCGGCGGGCACGACGAGCCGCCCGGCGTGCGGGCCCCGGGTCAGGGCGAGGGCGTGGCCGGGACCGGTGGCGTACCAGCGCCAGCCGGGCTCCTTCACGCGCGCGGTGATCTCCTCCGGCGCGGAGAACGTCCGCCCGTCGTCGGAGCTGCGCTGGACGAACACCCGGCGCCCGCGCGCCGGGGCGACCTCGCCGCGCAGGATCCGCCGCTCCGTGGCCTCCGCGCCGTTGAACGAGCTGAGCAGCACCACGTCGCCCGATCGCGGGTCGACGACCGGCGCGGGGTTCCCGCGGGTGTCACCGCGCCCCTCGGCGGCGACCGTCTGCGGCTCCCACGTACAGCCGCCGTCGCCCGACCGGCGTACCACGATGTCGATGTCGCCGGTGTCCCCGGCCCCGCCCCTGCGGCCCTCGGCGAAGGCGAGCACGGTCCCGGCGCGGGTCATCACGACGGCGGGGATGCGGTAGCTCGCGTAGCCGCCGGCCCCGGCGGCGTACGGGACGGAGACCTGGCACCCGGCCGGGGCCGCCGTCGGGCCGGGCGCTCCGGCGGCTCCGGGCCCGCCCCGGTCCGCGGCGTACAGGCCCGCGCACACCAGCAGGAGGAGCAGCCCCAAGCACTTCACCGTCACACGCCCCATCCGCCCCACAGTCCCCGCCCGACGGGACGCCGGGAGGAACACCGGGGCAACACGCGGGGGGGGCGGGGCGGGGGCGGCGGCCGGGGGCCCCGCCCGGCCGCCCCCCGGCCCCGCGTGCGGGACGACGGATCAGCCCGCGAAGCGGGCCATCCACGCCTCGACCTCGGCCGAGGAGCGCGGCAGACCGGCCGACAGGTTCTCGTGGCCGTCCTCGGTGACGACGAGGTCGTCCTCGATGCGGACGCCGATGCCGCGCCACTCCTCGGGCACGGTCAGGTCGTCCGGCTGGAAGTACAGGCCGGGCTCGACCGTGAGCACCATGCCCGGTTCGAGGACGCCGTCGACGTACTCCTCCGTGCGGGCCTGCGCGCAGTCGTGGACGTCCAGGCCGAGCATGTGGCCGGTGCCGGCCATGGTGAAGCGGCGCTGGAGGCCGAGCTCGTACGCGCGGTCGACGGGACCCTCGATGAAGCCCCACTCGACGAGGCGCGCCGTCAGGTGGCGCTGCGAGGCCTCGTGGAAGTCGCGGTACGGGGCGCCCGGCTTCACCGCGGCCATGCCCGCCTCCTGCGCCTCGTACACGGCGTCGTACGCCTGGCGCTGGACCGGGGTGAAGGTGCCGCTGATGGGGAGGGTGCGGGTGACGTCGGCGGTGTAGAGGGAGTGCGTCTCCACGCCGGCGTCGAGGAGCAGCAGCTCGCCGGGGCGCACCGGGCCGTCGTTGTCGGTCCAGTGCATGATCGTGGCGTGGTCGCCGGCGGCGCAGATCGAGCCGTAGCCGACGTGGTTGCCCTCCAGGCGGGCGCGGCGGAAGAAGGTGCCCTCGATCCAGCGCTCGGAGGAGGCGACGGCACGGGAGAGCTCGGCGACGCAGTCGGTGAATCCGCGCACGGTCGAGTCCACCGCCTTGCGCATCTCGCCGAGCTCCCACGCGTCCTTGACGAGGCGGAGGTCGCTGAGCGCGCCCTCCAGCTCGGCGTCGCGCTCCTCGTCGGTGGAGACGGCGGCTTCGAGGGCCGCGTCGACGCCCCGGACGATCCGCGTCGGCACGCCGGAGCCGGCGGCGAGGTCCTCGGTGACGGTGCGGACGTCGCGGCAGGGCAGTCCGAGGACGGTCTCCGCCTCGGCGAGCGAGCGGCGGCGGCCCATCCAGAGCTCGGCCGTGTAGCCGATCCAGAACTCGTCGTTGTCCCGGCTGTCGCGGGGCAGCTGGTAGCAGTAGGCGTCGTGGCCGCCGTCGGCGCGGGGTTCGAGGACGAGGGCGCCGTCGCGGGCCTGGTCTCCGGTCATGTGCACGTAACCGGAGTACGGGCGGAACGGGTAGGTGTCGTCGTTGGAGCGGGTCTTGAGGTTCCCCGAGGGGACGATCAGGCGCTCGCCCGGGAACAGCGCGGAGAGCGCGGCGCGGCGTGCGGCCGCGTACGGGGCCTGCTCGGCCGGTTCGAGGTCGTGCCGCTCGGTGTCCGCCCACCCCGTCCTCATCAGAGCGGAGAGCTCCTCGGAGACGCCTTCGTAGAGGCCGTTCTTGCGACCCTTCGCCACGTCCTGCACCTTCTTCCCGGTACTTCTCGGCCGCCGGACGTCGGCGGCACCCGGACGGTACGTCGCCGCGGGCCCTCCCGGTGCCCTGATCCGCCAGTGGCACGAATCGGCCACACCCGGGAGGCGGGGAGGTCCGGGGCCGGTCGATAATGCGGTCCATGGCGAACGAGAAGCTCGGTGAGGCGCTGCGGCTCCTCGGGATCGGGGACGAGGCACGGCGGGTCTACGTCCGGCTCCTCGACCTCGGCCCCGCGCCGCTGAGCGCGGTCGGCGACGCGGCCGGTCTCGGCGGTCCGGCGCTGTCCGCGGCGTACGGGGAACTGGTCGACGCGGGTCTGGCGAGCCCCGCGTCGCAGGGCCCGGACCTGGTGGCCCCGGTGCCCCCGGCCGCGGGTCTGGAGATCCTGGGGCGGCACCGGGCGGCCGAGCTCGACGAGTCGCGGATCACCGTGGGCGGCGCCTTCGAGTCGTTCCGGCGGCAGCGGCTCGCCGCGTACAACGACGATCTCGTGGAGGTCGTGACCGGGGATGCCATCGGCCCCCGGTCCCGGCAGGCGTGGAGCAGTGCCCGCGAACAGATCCGGCAGTTCGACACGCCCCCGTACACGCCCATTCCGGGCTCGACCGACGACGCGCTGGCGACCCTGGCCCGGGGGGTGACGCAGCGGGTCATCTACTCGCAGGCGTCCCTGGAGCACCCGGACACCATGCGGACGGGCATCGAGCCGTGCATCGAGGCGGGTGAGCAGGCCCGGGTGCTGCCGCAGCTCCCGGTCAAGCTGATCATCATCGACGAGTCGTACGCGCTGGTGTCGCTGTCGATCAGGGAGGCGGACGTGCACAACACGATGCTGGTCGTGCAGCCGTGCGGGCTCCTCTCGGCGCTCATCGCCCTGTTCGAGCAGACCTGGCGGACCGCCCTGCCGTTCCACGGCCGCACGACCCGTCCGGCGGGCGTGCTGCCCGCCGGACTGCTGCCCTCCGACCGCCGGCTCCTCTGGCTGCTCGCGGGCGGTGCGGGCGACGACGTGATCGCCCGGGAGATCGGGGTCAGCCGCCGCACGCTCTTCCGCCGGATCCAGGTCCTCATGGCCCGGCTGGGCGCCACGAGCCGCTTCCAGATGGCGCTGCAGGCGCAGCGCCAGGGGTGGCTCTGAGACTCAGGCGAGGTGCTGCCGGAGGAAGGTGTGCACGAGGGCGCTGTTGTGGGCGGCCTGTTCGTTGTCCCCGGCGCCCGCGTGGCCGCCTCCGGTGTTCTCGTGGAACAGCACCGGGTGGCCGAGTTCCCGGAGCCGGGCGGCCGTCTTGCGCGCGTGGCCGGGGTGCACCCGGTCGTCGCGGGTCGACGTCATCAGGAGGACCGGCGGATAGGTCCGGTCGGCCGCGAGCCGGTGGTACGGCGACAGTTCGCGCAGGTGGGCGAGGTCGGCCGCGTCATCGGGGTCGCCGTACTCGGCGATCCAGGAGGCTCCGGCGAGGAGCTTGTGGAAGCGGGTCATGTCGAGCAGCGGGACCTGGGCGACGATCGCGCCGAACAGCTCGGGGTAGCGGGTGAGCATGGCGCCCATGAGCAGGCCGCCGTTGCTGCCGCCCGATGCGCCGAGCCGCTCGGGGGTGGTGATGCCGCGGGCCACGAGGTCCCGGGCGACGGCGGCGAAGTCCTCGAAGGCCCGCGGCCGGTCCGCGCCGAGCGCGGCCTGGTGCCAGTCCGGTCCGTACTCGCCGCCGCCCCGGATGTTCGCGATGACGTGGGTGCCGCCGCCCTCCAGCCAGGCGCGGCCGGTGACGGCGCCGTAGAAGGGGGTGAGGGAGACCTCGAAGCCGCCGTAGCCGTACAGCAGGGCCGGTCCCGGGCCGCTGACGGCGTGGTCGGGGCCGATGACGAAGTAGGGCACCCGGGTGCCGTCCTCGGAGGTCGCGAAGTGCTGCCGGACCGTGAGTCCGGTGGTGTCGAAGCGGTCCGGGGCCCGCTTGAGGACCTCCGTGTCGCCGCCGACGTGCCCGCGGTGGAGGCTGGAGGGCTGGAGGAAGCCCGAGACGTCGAGGAAGTACTCGTCGGAGACGTCCGGATCCGTGTCCACGACGCCGACGGCGGACAGCGGCGGGACGCCGACGAGCGGCGTCCGCGTCCAGCCGGCGCCGTCGCGGCCGGGGGTGAGGACCTCGATGTGGGTGCTGACGTCCCGCATCGTCTCCAGGATCAGGTGGTGCCTGGTCCAGGAGTGACCGGAGAGGGCGGTCCGCTCGTCCGGGGTAAACAGCACCTCGGCGGTGCGGTCGCCGGCGAGGAAGGCGTCGAAGTCGAAGGCGAGGAGCGAACCGGTGGGCTGCCCGAGCCAGTCGGACTTCAGGGTGACGAGCAGGTGCCGGCGGTGGGCGTCGACGAGGGCGTCCTCGGGGACGTCGACGCGCTCGGTCGTGCCGTCGGGCCGCAGGAGGTACGTCTCGCTGCGGAAGAAGTCCAGGGAACGGCCGACGAAGTCCCGCTCGAAACCGGGCGTGTCGTCGCGGTAGCCCCAGGCCGACACGTCGCCGTCGGCGGCCTCGTACACGAGCTCGGACTCCTCGACGGGCGTGCCGCGCCGCCAGCGGCGGACCGTGCGGGGGTAACCCGACCCGGTCAGCGAGCCCGGTCCGGTGTCCGTGCCGACGAAGACGGTGTCGTCGTCGATCCAGCCGATGCGGGTCTTCGCCTCCGGCACCTCGAAGCCGCCCTCGACGAACTCCCCCGCCGTCAGGTCGAACTCACGGACCACGACGGCGTCCCCGCCGTCCCGTGACAGCCGCACCAGGGCCCGGTCGTGGGCGGGGCGGCGCACCCGCGCCCCGTCCCACACCCACTTCTCGTCCTCGGCCGCGGCGAGGGCGTCGACGTCGAGGAGCACCTCCCACTCGGGGGCGTCCTTGCGGTACTGCTCCAGGGTCGTGCGCCGCCAGACCCCGCGCACGTGCTCGGCGTCGCGCCAGAAGTTGTAGAGGAACGCACCGCGCCGGACGGTGTACGGGATGCGGTCCGAGGCGTCGAGCACCTCACGGACGCGCGCCTTCAGCGGGGCGAACCCGGCGTCGGCGGCCAGCGCCTCCGCCGTCTCGGCGTTCCGCTCGGCCACCCACGCGAGGGCGGCCTCGCCGGAGATGTCTTCCAGCCACAGGTACGGGTCGTCTTCGTTCACCCCCGTATTGTGCGGGACCGCGGTCAGTCGCGGTGCGCCCGGTGCAGCCGCACCGCCAGGTGGTGCTGGAGCGGCCGGCCGACGGCGGCGAGGTCGTGGACGAAGTCGAGGGTGTCCCCGCCGGTGAGGGTGTAGCGGCGGCGGGTCGCGTCGACCTGCTTGGCGGTGGGGGCGAGGGCGACCTGCTCGGTGGCGAGGTCGACGGTCGTCCCGTCCGCGCGCCCTACGGCGATCTCCGCGATGCCGGTGGGCTGGGTGATCAGCGCCTCGACGCGGCCCTCGGGCTGGAGCCGCCACCAGCCGCTCTCCCGGGCCGAGGGCCGCAGCGGCGTGCCGTCCTCGTCGATCAGCCAGGCCCGTGCCACGTAGTGCAGGAAGGGGCGCCCGTCATGGCTGAAGGTGACCTCCTGCCGGTACGCGAACTCCTCGGCGAGCGTGGGGTAGCCGCCCCGCCCGTGCCCGGTCCAGGTGCCGAGCAGCCCGGTCACCGGCGCGAGCAGCGGGTGCGGCGCGGGCGCCTCGCCCTCGTGGAACGCGTCGGGGTAGGGGTACTGCCGGTCGCGGTCGTCCATGGGGTGTGCTCCTGGGTCGGGTTCGGTGCCGTGTCGCAGCCTGTGCGCCGGGGGCCGGGGGGCCGGACGGCAGCTTAGGCGCCCGCCGCCCGGGTGCCGCGCAGGGACGCCCGGAGCACGAGCGTGGTGGCGACGCCCGCCACCGTGCCGAGGAGGAGGGCGGCCGGGATGCCGTCGCCGACGCCGGCGGAGGAGTACGGGAGGCCCTGGTCCGCACCGATCCGGGTGACCGCGATCCGGAGGAGCTGGCTCGCGAGGAGTCCGATGACGGTCGCGCAGACCGCGCCGACGGCCATCGCGGGGAGCGTGGCGCGGGTGAGCAGCCCGGGCAGGCGGCGCAGGGCCCACCAGACGACGGCGAGGAGGAGGACGTCGGGGGCGCGGTGGAGGAGCCAGTCGCCGAGCGGGCCGCCCTCGGGGCCGGACCAGGCGCCGAGCAGCAGCCACTGGCGCAGCAGGTCGCCCGGTTCGGACAGGAGTCCGCCGGCCGGGGAGAACGCCTGGAGGGCGGCGGCGACGGACCGGTACGAGAGGACGACGAGGGACAGCGCGATCACCGCGGCCCCCGCGGTGGCGGCCAGGCGGGCGGGGCGGGCCGGGACGTCGGTCCGCGGCGGCCGGTCCGCGTTCCCGGCGGTGATCCGTGCGACGAGGACGGTCGCTGCCGCGACGACGAGCCCGACGGCCACGGGGAGCTGCCGTCCGGAGGCGATCACGTTCGCCAGCTGGGGCAGGAAGCGGTAACTGCCGTGTCCGGTCGAGGCGATCAGCCACGGCAGCGGACACGGCGACCGCGAGGGTCCCGGCCACCGCGGCCCAGGCCCAGAGCGCGAGGAACGCGGCCGTCGTGCGCCCGCCCACCGGCGGCAGCCTGCGGATCAGGAGGAGGGCGCCGAGCACGAAGGAGACGAACACGGTGCCGAAGCGGATCTGCAGACCGGTCGTGTACAGGCCCCCGTAGAAGGCGCGGTCGTCGCCGCCCGAGGTGTCCGGGACGTAGCCGGAGACCGCCGCACCGGCGTCGAGGAAGGCCGGCGGGTCGTACGCCCACGGGGTCAGCCAGCGGCGGAGCTCGGCGAGCGCGTCGACGCCGAGCGTCCCGCCGCTTCCGGGCAGGTGGAGCGCGTCCGCGCTCGCACCCGCCCACCACAGGAGTGCGGTGAGCAGCAGCCCGCCGGTGAGTGCGGGTATCACCGCGCGCCGGTACGTCATGTCGTGTCCCCTGTCGTGTACGCGTCTGGTGAGCTGGAGACTAGGCGGTCGCACGCCGGTTCGACCGGTTCCGCCGGCGCGGGACGTTCGGCGGGCGCGGGACGTTCAGTGGGCGCGGGACGCCGGTCGGGCACGGGACACCGGTCGGCGCGGGACGTTCGGCGGGCGCGGGACGTCGGTCGGCGCGAGCCCTTCGGCGGGCGCCGGACGGCCGTCCAGTGTCCGAGACACCGTTGACCCGGCGCGTGACGGCCGCTACGTTCGCGCCATGTTGCGTACAGCCCTGCTCACCACGCGCGGTCACATCGACCTGCTGCGGGTGGCCTCCGCCGCGTGTCGCCGCGGCCGCTGACGCCCTTTCACCCGCACCACCCCCTTCTGACGCCCTGATCGCCGTGCGCGCGTGTCCGTTCCGCGCCCACGGCCGCTGAGGCGTACCTTCACCCCCCTTTCTCCCGGAGTCCGTCATGACGGTCGACCACGCCCCACCCTCCACTCCGCCCGACATATCGCCTTTGCCGGACGTCGAGTCCCTGATTCCGGCCCGGCGTCCCGGCCGCGGCCCGGCCGTCCCGCGCTGGCTGCGCCGGACGGCGGGCCCGGTCCTGCTGCTCGTCCTCTGGCAGGCGAGCAGCGCCGCCGGGATCCTTCCGGCGGACGTCCTGGCCTCGCCGGGGACGATCGCCCGGGCCGCCGGCGCACTGGTCGGGGACGGGACCCTGCCGACCGCGATGGGGGTCTCGCTGCGACGCGTCGCCGTGGGGCTGCTGCTCGGTGGGGTGGCCGGGATCGCCCTCGCCCTGGTGTCCGGGCTCTCGCGGCTCGGGGAGGACCTCGTCGACGCCCCCGTACAGATGCTGCGGACGGTGCCGTGGGTCGGTCTCATCCCGCTGTTCATCATCTGGCTGGGCATCGGCGAGGCGCCCAAGGTGGCGCTGATCGCGCTCGGCGTCGCCTTCCACCTCTACCTGAACGTGTACGCCGGGATCCGGGGCGTCGACGCCCAGCTCGTCGAGGCGGGCGAGTCCCTGGGCCTCGGCCGGTGGGGCCTGGTCCGGCACGTCGTCCTGCCGGGCGCGCTGCCCGGGGCCATGACCGGGCTGCGGTACTCCCTCGCCACCGCCTGGCTCGCGCTCGTCTTCGGCGAGTCGATCAACGCCGACGCCGGGATCGGCTTCCTCATGAACCAGGCACGGGAGTTCTTCCGTACGGACGTGATCGTCGTCTGCCTGGTCGTGTACGCCGTCCTCGGCCTGCTCGCCGACGCCCTCGTCCGCACTCTCGAAAGGCTGCTGCTGCAATGGCGACCGACCTTCACCGGGCAGTGACCGTCCAGGACCTCACCCGCTCGTTCGACGGGCGACCCGTCGTCGACGGACTCGATCTCACCCTGGGAGCAGGACAGTTCACCGCGCTCCTCGGGCACAGCGGCTGCGGCAAGTCGACGCTCCTGCGGATCCTCGCGGGGCTCGACCGGGAGGTCTCCGGCACGGTCCTCGTGCCGCGCCGCCGTGCCGTCGCCTTCCAGGCGCCCCGTCTGATGCCCTGGAAGAAGGTCTGGCGGAACGTCCTGCTCGGGCTGCCGGGCAAGCCCGGCCGGGCGGTGGCGGAGAAGGCGCTCGCGGAAGTGGGGCTCTCCCACCGCTCCGGGGCGTGGCCGAAGACCCTGTCCGGCGGCGAGGCCCAACGCGCCTCCCTCGCGAGGGCGTTGGTACGGGACCCGGACCTGCTGCTGCTCGACGAGCCGTTCGGCGCGCTCGACGCGCTGACGCGGATCAAGGCGCAGCGGCTCGTGGCCGAACTCTGGCAGCGACGCGGCTGCACGGTCCTGCTCGTCACGCACGACGTCGACGAGGCCCTGCTCCTCGCGGACCGCGCCCTGGTGATGCGGGACGGGGCGATCGCCTACGACACCCCCGTCGACCTCGACCGTCCCCGTTCCCCCGGCGATCCCGCGCTCGCCGCGCTCCGCACCCGACTGCTCGCCGAACTGGGCGTCGCGGAGGGTGATTTCGCCGGTCGGGCGACAGCCTGACCGGCGCACCCCGAGC
The DNA here is from genome assembly GCF_042733785.1 of Streptomyces sp. NPDC059695. NCBI lineage: Bacteria > Bacillati > Actinomycetota > Actinomycetes > Kitasatosporales > Streptomycetaceae > Streptomyces > Streptomyces sp. NPDC059695. Next base: position 178,725 of record NZ_JBHWFF010000010.1, read on the forward strand.
CCCACAACCTTCCCCGAGGAGACATCCGTGAAGTCGTTCCGCCTGTCCGCCGCGGCCCTGCTCGTGCCGCTCGCGCTGCTCGCCTCCGCCTGCTCCGGCGCCTCCGCCGCCGGTGACGCCTCGAACTCCGACGGCAAGGGCTCCCTCGTCCTGAACGTCGGCGACCAGAAGGGCGGCGCGGAGGCCATGCTGCGCGCCGCCGGTGAACTCGACGGCCTCCCGTACCGCGTGAAGTGGTCGACGTTCACCTCCGGCCCACCCCTCCTCGAAGCGGTGAACGCGAAAGCCGTGGACTTCGGCTCCGTCGGCAACACCCCACCGGTCTTCGCCGCCGGCGCCGGGTCGAAGATCACCGTGGTCGCCGCGACGCACGGCGACTCCGCGGGCGAGGCGATCCTCGTCCCGAAGGACTCCCCGCTGCGCACCGCGCGGGACCTGAAGGGGAAGAGCGTCGCCGTCGCCCAGGGCAGCTCCGCCCACTTCCAGCTGATCGCCTCGCTCCGCGCGGCCGGCCTCGAACTGTCCGACATCCGGGTCAGCCTCCTGCAGCCGGCCGACGCCCTGGCCGCGTTCACCAGCGGCAAGGTCGACGCCTGGGCGGTCTGGGATCCGTACACCTCCCAGGTGCTGCTGAGCGGCAAGGGCCGGGTGCTGAGCGACGGCCGCGGCCTCGTCAACGGCCTCGGGTTCCAGGTCGCCGCTCCCTCGGCGCTGGCCGACCGGGAGAAGGCGAAGGCGATCGGCGACTTCGTCGAGCGGCTGCGCCGCGCCCAGGGCTGGGTGTTCGACCACCCCGAGGAGTGGGCGAAGGCCTGGGCGAAGGAGACCGGACTGCCGTACGAGGTGGCCCTCGCCGCCGTGAAGCGCAGCAACGGCACCCGCATCCCCGTCGCCCTCGACGACGCGGCGATCGCCTCGGAGCAGAAGATCGCCGACACGTTCGTGGCGCTGAAGCTCGTCCCCCGCACGTTCCGCTTCGCCGACTTCGTCGACACCCGCTTCAACAAGGACCTGCCGCCGTCCACCACACCGGCGCGCCGCTACGGAAAGGCCTCCTGATGACCGTCCACCTGCACTGGTTCCTGCCGACCGGCGGCGACGGCCGGACCCTCGTCGACCGGCACGCCTACACGGACGGCGGGATCACCCGGAACCGGACCGTGTCCGGGGTGCGCGCTCCCGACATCGACTATCTCGTCCAGATCGCGAAGGCCGCCGAGCAGCTGGGCTTCGAGGCCGTGCTGACCCCGACCGGCACCTGGTGCGAGGACGCCTGGCTGACGACGGTGGCGCTCGCCCAGCACACCGAACGGCTGAAGTTCCTGGTGGCGTTCCGGCCGGGGGTGATCTCGCCGGTGCTCGCGGCGCAGATGGCGTCCACCTACCAGCGGATCACCCGGGGCCGGCTCCTGCTCAACGTCGTGACCGGCGGCGACTCCGCCGAGCAGCGCCGTTTCGGGGACCACCTGGACCACGACCGGCGGTACGCGCGCACGGCCGAGTTCCTGTCGGTGGTGCGGGGCGTGTGGGGCGGGCGGCCGTTCGACTTCCAGGGCGAGCACTTCCGGATCGACGGCGGGCTCACCGCCCTGCCGCCGGACCCGCTGCCCGAGATCTTCTTCGGCGGTTCGTCCGCGGCGGCCGGTCCGGTCGCCGCGGAGCACGCGGACGTCTACCTGACGTGGGGCGAACCGCCGCGGCAGGTGAAGGAGAAGATCGACTGGATCCGGCGGCTCGCCGAGGAGCGCGGCCGGACGGTCAGGTTCGGGATCCGGCTGCACACCATCTCGCGCGACTCGGCGCGCGAGGCCTGGGCGACCGCCGACCGGCTGCTCTCCGATCTGGACGCGGAGACCGTCGCCTCGGCGCAGGAGCTGCTCGGCCGGAGCGAGTCCGTCGGCCAGCAGCGGATGCTGGCGCTGCACGGCGGGGGCTCGCTCGACCGCGACCGGCTGGAGATCTCGCCGAACCTGTGGGCGGGCGTCGGCCTGGTACGGGGCGGGGCGGGCACCGCGCTGGTCGGCAGCCACGCCGACGTCGCGGACCGGATCGAGGAGTACCACGCCCTGGGCGTCGAGCACTTCGTCCTGTCCGGCTACCCGCACCTGGAGGAGGCGTACTGGTTCGGCGAGGGCGTGACGCCCGAGCTGGCGGCGCGCGGGCTCCTCGCGTCGGCGCCCGCCTCCCCGCTGCTCGGCGTCCCGGCCGCGAACGGCCGCCCGGCCTCGGCCCCGGGCGGCGCACCGCTGCTCGTGCCCGGCGGACGGTAGGAGCCAGGGGGGTTCCGGGCGGCGGGCGGAAGACCGCGGAAGCGGGGCCGCGCCCGCCGCCCCTCGGCCTCACGCGAGGCCGACGAGGCCGCCACCCGCTGAACCGGTCGCGGGCCCGCGGTCGCCCTCGACCGGTACTCCGCGGGCGCCGGCGGGCCCGTTTCCGCGAGGTTCCGGAGACGGTCGGGCGACGCGGCTCCCCCGGAGCCCGGGACAGGCCCTACGCTGCCCGGCATGAAGATCGGTGAACTGATAGGCACCGGCCGTACGGCCGACGTCTACGCCCTCGACGACAACCGTGTGCTGCGGCGCTACCGCGACCCGTCGCACGGCGACCCGGCCTCCGAGGCCGCGGTGATGATCCACCTCGCGCGGCACGGCTACCCCGTCCCCGCCGTCCGGCCGGAGGACACCCCCGGCCCCGACAGCCTGATCATGGAGCGGATCACCGGCCCCACCATGACCGAGGCGCTGCTCGCCGGCACGCTCACCCCCGACCGGGCCGGCGAGGTCCTGGCCGGGCTGCTGAACCGTCTGCACGCCGTCCCCGCTCCGGAGGCCGCGCACCCCGGACACCGGATACTCCATCTCGACCTGCACCCCGAGAACGTCCTGATGACCGGCTCCGGGCCGGTCGTGATCGACTGGAGCACGGCGGAAGTGGGCCCGCCCGGCCTGGACTCGGCCATGTCGGCCCTGATCCTCGCCCAGGTCGTGGCCGGCATGTCCGTCGGGATCCCCCCGGCCGCCCTGGAAGCGGTCCGGAAGGTACTGGCCTCCCTGCTCCGCCATCTGGACGACCCGGCCGCGCCGCTCTTCGAGCAGGCCCGCGACCGCAGGGCCGCCAACCCCACCCTGGGCCCCCACGAGGTCGCCCTGCTGGACGACGCCCTGGGGCTCATCGAGGCGACCCTCCGCTGAGACGCCGGCGGGGCCGGGGAGCCGGGAAGAACCTCACCCCCGCCCCGGTTGCTGGAAGCGTGAACGATTTCGGGTTCGAAGCGGTCAGGACGGTGGACGTCGTCGTCATAGGCGCCGGACAGGCGGGGCTCTCGGCCGCCTTCCATCTGCGGCGCACCGGCCTGGAGCCGGACCGGGACTTCGTCGTCCTGGACCACGCCCCCGAGCCCGGCGGCGCCTGGCAGTTCCGCTGGCCGTCCCTCACGTACGGCAAGGTCCACGGGATGCACGCGCTGCCCGGCATGGAGCTGACCGGCGCCGATCCCGGGCGGCCCTCCTCGGAGGTGATCGGCGCGTACTTCGACACGTACGAGCGGACCTTCGGCCTGCGGGTGCACCGGCCCGTGGACGTCACGGCCGTCCGGGAGGGCGAGGGCGGCCGGCTCCGGGTCGAGACCTCGGAAGGGGTGTACGAGGCCCGGGCCCTGATCAACGCCACGGGCACCTGGGACCGCCCCTTCTGGCCGCGCTACCCGGGGCAGGAGACCTTCCGGGGCCGCCAGCTGCACACGTCCGGGTACCCGGGGCCCGAGGAGTTCGCCGGGCAGCGGGTGCTCGTCGTGGGCGGCGGGGCCTCCGGCACCCAGCACCTCATGGAGATCGCGGAGGTCGCCGCGGGGACGACCTGGGTGACCCGGCGCGAGCCCGTCTGGCGTGAGGGCCCCTTCGGCGAGGCCGAGGGCCGCGCGGCCGTCGCGCTGGTCGAGGACCGGGTGCGGCGCGGGCTGCCGCCCCAGAGCGTCGTCTCGGTCACCGGGCTTCCGCTGAACGACGCGATCCGCTCGGCACGCGCGCGCGGGATCCTGGACCGGCTCCCGATGTTCGACCGGATCACCCCGACCGGGGTGGCCTGGGACGACGGCCGGACCGTCGACGTGGACGTCATCCTGTGGGCGACCGGCTTCCGGGCGGCGATCGACCACCTGACGCCCCTGCGGCTCCGGGAGCCGGGGGGCGGCATCCGGGTGGAGGGCACGCGCGCGGTGCGCGACGAGCGCGTCCACCTCGTCGGCTACGGGCCCTCGGCCTCGACGATCGGCGCCAACCGGGCCGGCCGCGCGGCCGTCTCCGACATCCGCCGCCTGCTGCGTCGCGAACCGGTGGCCGCCCCGGCCGGCTGAGCCGTCGGGTCAGCGCTTCTCGGCCGCCCGGTTGGCGTTGAACTCGGCCACGTTCGCCTGGTGGACCGCGTAGTCGGCCGTGAACCGGGTGTCCCCGGGGGCCACCGTGACGAAGTAGAGCCAGTCGCCGTCCGCCGGGCGGATCACCGCGTCCAGGGCCTCGTCCCCCGGATTCCCGATGGGCGTGGGCGGCAGGCCCTTGCGCGCGTACGTGTTGTACGGGCTCCCGGACTTCATGTCCGCGTGGCTCGTGTCGACGGTGGTGCGGCCGAGGCCGTAGTGGAGCGTCGAGTCCATCTGGAGCGGCATGCCCCGGGCGAGCCGGTTGTGGACGACGCGGGCCACCTTGGCCATGTCCTCGGGGTTGTCGGCCTCGGCCTGCACGATGCTGGCGGCGACGACCGTCTCGTACACGCTGAGTCCGTGCGCCCGTGCCCCCTCGGCGATCCGGGCCGTGCCGTAGTGCTTGCCCGCGGTGTCCGCCATGAAGCGCAGCAGCGCCTCCGGGGTGGTGGTGGAGAGCACCGGGTACGTCGCGGGGAACAGGTAGCCCTCGGGGTTGCCGCCGGCCGTGGCGGGCAGCGGGAGGACGCCGGGGGCCGTGGCGGTCCTCCGAGCGGTGCCGTCGGGCAGATGGAGTGCCCGGTCGACGGCCCGGTAGACCTGGCCGGCCCGCCAGCCCTCGGGGACGAGGAGGGTGCGGGGCTGCTCGGCGACCGGTTCGTCATGGGTGAGCAGCAGCGGGACGGCGACGCCGGCGGTCACGGTGAGGACGGCGCCGAGGAGCAGCGCGAGCCGGCCGCGCCGGGTGAGACGGCCGCGGCGGGGCGGCCGGGGCAGAGCGGGGCGGCGGGGACGGCGCGGGGGCGCGTACGGGGACGGCGGCCGGTACGTCATGGCCGCACGCTAACCCGGCCCGTGCGCGATTCCGGGGAACCTCGCACGCGGCGGCGCCGCCGGCCCCCTGGGACGGGGGACCGGCGGCGCCGTGCACTGCGATCGTCAGACGAGCCAGCCCAGGAAGTGGAGGACGCCGGCGAGCAGGTTGGTGATGACGTTCATGGTGGTGCTTCTCCTCATGCAGGTACATCAGTGGGACGGTGCGGTCGCGGTCTGCAGCCCGTCGCTCGCACTCCGTAATCTTCCGACGCCGCACGGGGGTCGGGCAACGAATCCCGGCACGATCACACGTTCTGGGGAACAACCGCTCCCACGTTCGCCTGTTCGGTACGGGCGTCCCGGCGGACGAGGTCCGCGTACCGCCCGTCCCGGGCGAGCAGTTCCTCGTGGGTCCCGCGCTCGGCGATCCCGCCCGCCTCCAGGACGACGATCTGGTCGGCGTGGCGGACGGTGGAGAGCCGGTGCGCGATGGTGACGGTGGTGCGGCCCGCCGAGAGGGCGTCGATGGCGCTCTGCACCGCCTGCTCGGTCCGGGTGTCGAGGGCGCTGGTCGCCTCGTCGAGGATCAGCACCGGCGGATCGCGCAGGATGGTGCGCGCGATCGCGAGGCGCTGCTTCTCCCCGCCCGAGAAGCGGTAGCCGCGCTCGCCGACGAGGGTGTCGTACCCGTCGGGGAGCGAGGCGATGTGGTCGTGGATCTGGGCGGCGCGGGCGGCGGCCTCGATCTCCTCGTCGGTGGCCTCCGGCTTCGCGAAGCGGAGGTTGTCGGCGACGGAGGCGTGGAAGAGGTACGTCTCCTGGGAGACGACGCCGACCGCGCGGGCGAGGGTGTCGAAGTCCAGGTCGCGCACGTCGACGCCGTCGAGGGTGACGCGGCCGGCGGTGACGTCGTACAGCCGGGGCACGAGATAGCTGAGGGTGGACTTGCCGGAGCCGGTGGGGCCGACGACGGCCAGGCTGCCGCCGGCGGGCACGGTCAGGTCGATGCCGTCCAGGGTCGGGCGGCTCTGCCCCTCGGGGTCGTAGTGGAAGGCGACCTTCTCGAAGGACACCTCGCCGCGGATCCGCGGCAGCCGGACCGGCTCCTCGGGCTCGGTGATGTCGACGGGCAGGTCGAGGTACTCGAAGATGCGCTGGAAGAGCGCGAGGGACGTCTGGACCTGAACGCCGGTGGAGAGCAGGCTCACGGCGGGCCGGAAGAGGCCCTGCTGGAGCGAGACGAAGGCGACGAGCGTGCCCAGCGAGATCTCGGAGCCGCCCGAGCCGAGGGCGATGCCGGCGGCCCAGTAGATCAGGGCGGGCATGGCGGCCATGACGATGCCGATGGTGGACATCCTCCACCGCCCGGCCATGGAGGAGCGCACTTCGAGGTCGACGAGGCGCTCGGACTCCTCGGCGAAGGATTTGGTCAGCGAGTCGGCGCGGCCCATCGTGCGGCCGAGCAGGATGCCGCTGACCGAGAGGGACTCGGTGACGGTCGCGGCCATGGCGGCCATCTGCTTCTGGCGCTGGGTGGTGATCTTCTTGCGCTCGCGGCCGACGCGCCGGCTGATCCAGACGAACACCGGCAGCAGGAGCAGCGAGACGAGGGTGAGGCGCCAGTCGAGGGCGAGCATGGCGACGACGGTGGCGACGACGGCGGTCAGGTTCGAGACGAGGGAGGTGGCCGTTGAGGTCACGGTCGCCTGCATGCCGCCGATGTCGTTGGCGATGCGGGACTGGACCTCGCCGGTACGCGTGCGCGTGAAGAAGGCCAGCGGCATCCGCTGGAGCTGCTCGTAGACCCCGGTGCGCAGGTCGTGCATGACGCGCTGGCCGACCGTGGTCGAGATGAGGGTCTGGAGCACGCCGAAGACGCTGGTCAGGACCGCGGTGGCGATCATGCCGAGGGCGAGCAGGCTGAGCAGCCCGGTCCGGCCCTGGGGGATGGCGACGTCGAGGATCTCCCGGAGGAGGAAGGGCGAGGCGACCGAGACGAGCGAGGCGGCGCCGACCAGGAGGCCGACGAGCGCGAGGCGCGCGCGGTAGGGGCGGAAGAGCCGCAGGATCCGCCGCACCTGGGCGGGCTCCTGGGGCTGGCCGGAGTCGCGGGGCGGAGGCGTCCAGTCGGACTGGTCGTGGGGGCGCATGGGCTCCTTCAAGGTGGACGATCGAACGGAGCATAGCTCACTGTTACCTACACTCACAATGAACCAGGTCCTGATATTGTTCCCGCATGAGCACCTCCGACCGCCCGAGCGACTCCGACCGGCCGAGCGGCACCGACCTCCCGGCCGGCACCGACCTCCCCGGCGGGACCGGCCGCCCGGGCGGCACCGACACCGACGGGCTCCTCGCCGAGCAACTGCTGCGCCTCACCCGGCGCCTGCACCGCATCCAGAAGCGCCACCTGGAGCCGGTCGGCATCACGCCCGCGCAGTCCCGCCTGCTGCGCATGGTCGCGCACTTCGGCGAGCCGCCCCGGATGGCCGACCTCGCGGCCCGCCTGGAGGTCGTCCCGAGGGCCGTGACCAGTCTCGTCGACGGCCTGGAGGCGGGCGACCGGGTCCGCCGCGTGCCCGACCCGAGCAACCGCCGGGTGGTGCGCATCGAGCTCACCGACACCGGCCGCGCCACGCTGCGCGAGCTGCGCAGCGCGCGCCGGGCCGCCGCAGAGGACATCCTTGCTCCATTGACCGTCGAACAGCGCGAGGTGCTCGAAGGTCTGCTGTCCGCCCTGGCCGACCCCGGCCCGGAGCGCGGCTGCTGACCCGGCGGGCCCGGGGACGCGCCGAAGGGGAGTCGTCAGATGCCGCTGCTCGAACCCGACCCGCGGGCCCTCCGTCCCGGTACGAAGCGGACCCCCGCCCCGGACCGCGTGCCGGAGCTCCAGGCCCGGGGCACGCCGCGGCGGCTGCGCGAGGAGCTCACCGAGCTCCTGGGGCCCGGAAAGGTCCTGTCGAAGATCTCCGACCTGGTGCGCTACGCCTCGGACGCGAGCCCGTACCGCTTCGTCCCCCAGGTCGTGGTGGTCGCCGAGGACATCGACGACATCTCCGCCGTCCTGTCGTACGCCCACGGCAAGGGCCGCGAGGTGGTCTTCCGGGCCGCCGGGACCAGCCTCAACGGGCAGGCCCAGGGCGAGGACATCCTGGTGGACGTGCGGCGTCACTGGGCGGGCGTCGAGGTCCTGGACGGCGGGGCGCGGGCCCGGATCCGACCCGGCACCACCGTGGTGCGGGCCAATGCCGCGCTCGCCCCGCACGGGCGGGTCCTGGGGCCCGATCCGGCCAGCGCGATCGCCTGCACGATCGGCGGGGTCGTCGCCAACAACGCCTCGGGCATGACGGCGGGCACCACCCGGAACTCGTACCGGACCGTCGCCTCCCTCACCGTCGTGCTGCCCAGCGGGACCGTGGTCGACACGGCGGACCCGGAGGCCGACGCGGAGCTCGCGCGCGCCGAGCCGAGGCTGTGCGCGGAGCTGACGGCGCTGAAGGCGGAGATCGAGGCGGACGCCGAGCTGACCGCCCGGATCCGCGCCAAGTACGCCATCAAGAACACCAACGGCTACCGGCTCGACGCCTTCCTCGACGGCGACACCCCGGTGCGGATCCTGCGCGGTCTGATGGTCGGCTCCGAGGGCACCTTCGGCTTCATCTCCGAGGTCGTCTTCGACACCGTGCCGCTGGACCGCGAGGTGTCCACGGCGCTGCTCTTCTTCCCCTCGCTGCCGGCCGCCGCCGCGGCCGTGCCCCTCTTCAACGGGGCCGGGGCGCTCGCCGTCGAGCTGATGGACGGCAACACCCTGCGGGCCTCGGTGAGCGTGGCGGGCGTGCCCGCGGACTGGGCGGAGCTGCCGAAGGAGACGGCGGCGCTCCTGGTCGAGTTCCGGGCCCCGGACACAGCGGCCCTGGAGGCGTACGAGCGGGCGGCCCGGTCGGTTCTCGACGGCCTCTCCACGGTCGCCCCGGTGGCGTCCGTGGAGAACGCCTTCACCCGCGACCCGAAGCGGATCTCCGGCTACTGGAAGGCCCGCAAGGCCTTCGTGACGGCCGTCGGCGGCTCCCGCCCCTCCGGTACGACCCTGATCACCGAGGACTTCGCGGTGCCGCCGGACCGCCTCGCGGAGGCCTGCGAGGCGCTCCTCGCCCTCCAGGACCGGCACGGCTTCGACGCCGCCGTGGCCGGCCACGCCGCCCACGGCAACCTCCACTTCCTGCTCGCCTTCGACGCGGCCGACCCCTCCGACGTCCAGCGGTACGCGGCGTTCATGGACGAGTTCTGCAAGCTGACCGTGGAGCGGTTCGACGGCTCGCTGAAGGCGGAGCACGCCACCGGCCGGAACATCGCGCCCTTCCTGGAGCTGGAGTGGGGGGCGAAGGCGACCGATCTGATGTGGCGGGTCAAGGAGGCCCTCGACCCCGCCGGTGTGCTGGCCCCCCGGATCGTCCTGGACCGCGACCCGCAGGCCCATCTGCGCGGCCTGAAGACGATCCCGGCCGTGGAGCGGATCGCCGACCCCTGCATCGAGTGCGGCTTCTGCGAACCGACGTGTCCCAGCCACGACCTGACGACCACTCCGCGCCAGCGGATCGTGCTGCGCCGGGAGATGATGCGCCAGTCCGACGGCTCCCCCGTCGAGGCCCGGCTCCTGGAGTCGTACGGGTACGACGCCGTCGACACCTGCGCCGGCGACTCCACCTGCAAGCTGGCCTGCCCGGTCGGGATCGACACGGGGGCGCTCATGAAGGAGTTCCGGCACGAGCGTCACTCGCCGCGCGAGGAGCGGATCGCCGCCCTGGCCGCGCGGAACTTCCGCGCGGTGGAGGCCTCCGCGCGGCTCGCGGTCGGCGCCGCGGACCGGATCGGCGACCGGGTCCTGGAATCGGTGACCGGCCTCGCCCGCCGGGCCGTCCGCCCGGACCTGGTTCCCGAGTGGCTGCCGGAGATCCCGGGCGCCGCGGCGCGGCGGCTGCCCCGGACCCACCGTCCCGCGGCCGCCGCCGTCTACTACCCGGCCTGCGTGAACCGGATCTTCGGCGGCCCGGACGGCGAGCCGGGGCCCTCGCTCCCGGAGGCCGTGGTCGCGGTGTCCGCGCGGGCCGGGCGCCCGGTGTGGATCCCCGACGACGTGGCCGGAACGTGCTGCGCGACGATCTGGCACTCCAAGGGGTACGCGCGGGGGAACGAGGTGATGGCGAACCGCATCGTCGAGGCGGCCTGGGGCTGGACGGCCGGCGGGAAGCTGCCGCTCGTGGTGGACGCCTCCTCGTGCACCCTCGGGATCGCGCACGAGGTGGTGCCGTACCTCACGGACGACAACCGTGAGCTGCACGCCGAACTGACCGTGCTCGACTCGCTGGTGTGGGCGGCGGACGAGCTGCTCCCCCGGCTGGAGGTGCGGCGCCGCGTCGCCTCGGCCGTGGTCCATCCGACGTGCTCCATGCGGCACCTGGGCGACGAGGACCGGCTCACCGCTCTCGCCGCCGCCTGCGCGGAGGAGGTCGTCGTCCCCGCCGACGCCGGCTGCTGCGCCTTCGCGGGCGACCGGGGCATGCTGCACCCGGAGCTGACGGCCTCGGCGACGGCCCGGGAGGCGGCCGAGGTCACGGCCCGGCCGTTCGACGTGCACCTCTCGGCCAATCGCATGTGCGAGATCGGGATGGACCGGGCGACGGGCCGGAGCTACGGGTCGGTGCTCCTCGCCCTGGAGCGCGCCACCCGCCCCTGACCGTCCTCGGGCGAGAACGCGCCATCCGGCCCCTGACCGTCCGTCAATCCGCGCGGTGCCCTGCTGCGGACAGGCCTCCTCACCCCTACGGTGAGGAGGCCTTCGTATGTTCGGGTGATCATCCGCGGCCGGTGCGGCCGGGCGGGCGAACCGGAACAGTACAGTCCAACCACCCGTCAGCAGGGAGGTTCCATGGACGACCAGACACCGCGCCCGCCGAGCCGTCGCACGGTCCTCAGGACCGGCGCGGGAGCGGCCGGTGCCGGGCTCGGCATCGCCGCCACGAGCGGGCGGACCGCCCAGGCCGCCGGAGGATCCGCCCCCGCCCGGGCGCCGGAGGCCCCGGCCGTGCCGAAGCGCCTCGGCGCCACCATGGCCGGGGTCCCGTTCGAGCGACGCTCCACGGTCCGGATCGCCCTCGTCGGACTCGGCAACCGCGGCGCCGGCATGATCGGCAACTTCCTCGCCCTCCCCTGGGTCCGGGTGGTCGCCGTCTGCGACCCGGTGCGCGAGAAGGCCGAGCGGGCCTCCGCGGCGGTCGTCGCCGCGGGACAGCCCGCCCCCGCGCTGTACACCCGCGACGAGGACGACTACGAGAACCTGTGCACCCGCACCGACGTCGACTTCGTGTACGTGGCGACCCCCTGGGACACCCACTTCGCGATCGCCCGGACCGCGATGCTGAACGGCAAGCACGTCGGCGTGGAATGCCCGGTCGCGATGGAGCTCGCCGAACTGTGGGACCTGGTCGACCTGTCGGAGCAGACCCGGCGCCACTGCATGCAGCTGGAGAACTGCTGCTACGGGCGGAACGAGATGCGGGTGCTGCGGATGGCGCACGCCGGGAAGTTCGGGGAGCTGCTGCACGGGGCGGGTGCGTACAACCACGACCTGCGCGGTCTGCTGTTCGATCCGAAGTACTACGAGGGGCCCTGGCGCCGTCTGTGGCACACCCGGCTGCGCGGGGACCTCTATCCGAACCACGGCTTCGGTCCGGTCGCCGGCTACATGGACGTCAACCGCGGCGACCGGGTGGTGAGCATCAGCAGCTTCGGCACCCCGTCGCTCGGGCTCGCCGAGTACCGGGCGGCGCACATGCCGCCCGGTGACCCGAGCTGGAAGGAGACGTACGTCGAGAGCGACCGGACGATCAGCATGGTCCGGACCGCCAAGGGCCGGCTGATCCGCCTGGAGCACGACGTCTCCACCCCGCACCCGTACAGCAGGATCAACAGCCTCGGCGGCACGCGCGGGGTCTTCGAGGACTACCCGGCCCGGATCTACCTGGAGCCGGACCACAAGGACGACGTGTGGGGCGACTTCTCGGCGTACGCCGCCGAGTTCGACCACTGGCTGTGGAAGGAGCACGCCAACCCGCCGGGCGGCCACGGCGGCATGGACTACATCATGGTCTTCCGCCTGATGCAGTGCCTCCAGCTGGGCCTGCCGCCGGACTTCGACGTGTACGACGCCGCCACCTGGACGGCGCCGGTGCCGCTCAGCCACGCCTCGATCAAGGCCGACGGCGCGGCGCAGGAGATCCCCGACTTCACGCGCGGCGAGTGGCGGAAGGCCCGGTCGGGCGTGGACTCGGCGAAGCCCGCCTGACGACCGCCGCCCGGTGCCCGGCCCCCCGTGCTTCCCGGAGGGCCGGGCACCGGGCCGTTCAGCAGCGCCGCAGGTCCTGGGTGACCGTGCCCTGGACGGTCGTCAGGGACCGGTCGTAGCAGCCCGCGGAGCCGTACAGCCGGTAGCGCTCGCCCGTGGTGCCGACCGCGTGCCGCTGGTCGCGGGGCACCCCCGTGGTGTACGTGGCGTCCCCGGTGTACGTGTCGTCGAGCCGCGACCAGGAGAGCCGCCGGCCGTCGCGCAGGACGACGGTGTCGGCGCGGTCCCCGAGGGTGAGGACGGTCCGCAGCCGGTCGCCGGCGCCGATCGTGGTCTCGCCGTCCATGGTGTACGAGCGGTCGGTGCGGGTGACGGTCCGGCCGCTGGTCACGGTCTCCCGGTCGGTCCAGCGGGCGGTGAGCGCGTCCGGGTTCTCGTCCTGTCCCCAGCGGTGGACGATGTCGCTGGTGACGGTCCTGCTCACGGTGGTGTCGACCCGGCCGTGCGAGGTGTTCAGGTGCCCGGCGACGGTGAGCCGGTGGTGCGCGTCCGTTTCGACGCGCTGCGGCGAACCCGGGCTGTGGACCGAGGAGTTGGAGGGGGCGGTCTCCTCGTGGCGGTCGAGTCCGCCGGTGACGACCCGGCTGCCCTCGTCCTGCCAGAGCAGCACGTTGGCGGGGACCGACCAGCCGCTCAGACCGGCCGGGACCCCGGCGACCGAGACCTCCACGCGGTGGGCGTTCCCGTCGTTGAGGAGGGCGGCGAAGGGCGTCAGGTCGTAGACGACCGGCTGGACGTCGAAGGCGCGCGGCCCGGGGGTGACGTACCAGAGGAAGGGGTTGGACCAGCCGCCCGTCCAGACCGTCGGGAAGGGCGCGGCGATGCCCGCGAGCCGGCCGTCGACCGAGACCCGGACCTCGCGGTGGGGCCCGTCGGTCGCCCGGCAGGAGTAGGGGGCGGTGTCCGGGACGGAGAGGTACCAGTACTCCTCGCAGCCGCCGCCGGAGCCGGTGGCGTACACCTCGGCGAGGACGCGTTCGGTGTTGCGCGGGGTGGTGAGGGTGTCGCCGGTGAGCGGGAGGACCCGGTCGGGGGTGCCGGCGGCGGGCTTCACCGGGCCCCGGGCGGTGTGGAAGGCGAGGGTGACGCGGACGTCGATGACACCGGTGTACGTCTCGTTCACGACGTTGCCGATGAGCATCTCGACGGGCTGCGGGCGGCTGAGGGTGTCGCGGTAGCGGGTGACGTCCTTCTCGACCGACCAGGCGATGCCGTCGGGCGAGGGCTGGGGCGTGGAGGTGCGGAGGATCTCCACGCCGCCGACGGAGAGGTGGCCGAGCCGGTCGTACTGGCGGCCCTTCACCTTTCCCTCCAGCCGCAGGACGACCTTGTTCCAGCGGGTGCCGCACTCCTTCGGCGGGGTGTAGTCCCCCCGGTAGGGGGTGAAGTCGCGGAACTGGGCGGCGGCGAGGGTGACCTCGCAGCTGCGGGTTCCGGGGGTGTCGACGGGCGGGGCGGCGGTGACGGGGTCGTGCCAGTCGCTGGTGAACTCGGCGGGTGGCGTCGGGCCGTTCGGACCGTCGGCGGCGGCCGGGTGCGCGGTGAAGAGCGCTCCGGCGGCGAGCACCAGGGCGCCGATCACGCTCGTGATCTTGAGTGATCCCATGGGCCGGAAGTGAAGCGCGGTCGTGGGGCGCGGTCCAGAGGACGATGAGCGGACATGGCGCGATCTGTTCCCCCGTGGGGAAAATCGATTGCCGCGCCGCGGCGGAAAAGCGAACCTTGCACGGTTTCCCCCTCGTCCTCGGACACCGCCGTCGCACACCACCGGCGCGCGCTCCCCCGAACAGACCCGGAGATCCTGGGCAGCCATGCAGATTCGAGATCTTCCCTACGCCGACCCCGGGGTCCCCGATGTCCGTTCGGGCACGCGGTTCCTGCTCTGGCTCGGCCGTCAACAGCTCGCCGGGCAGGTGAAGTCCCTGCTGTGGGGGCTGCTGCACCATCTCGGCATCGCCGGTCTGCCGCTCGGCGTCGGCCTCGCCGTCCAGGCGGTCGTGGACCGCGACGGCGGGCGGCTGGCGCTCGCCGGGGTCCTGCTCGTGGTCCTCGGGTCCGCGATCGCCGCCGGTGACGTGATGCTCCACCGGACCGCCGTCACCAACTGGATCACCGCGGCCGCCCGGGTGCAGCAGCTCCTCTCCCGCAAGACCGCCGAGCTCGGATCCGTCCTGACCCGGCGGGTCGCCGCCGGCGAGGTGGTCGCCGTCTCGACGGGTGACGTCGAGCGGATCGGATGGTTCGTCGAGGCGCTGTCCCGGTTCGCCGCGGCGGCCGTCACCCTGCTGATCATCTGCGTGGGCCTCGTCGTCTACCAGCCGGCCCTCGGGGTCGTCGTCGCCGCCGGCATCCCGGTCCTCGCGCTCGCCGTGCTGCCGCTGCTCCCCCGCGCGACCCGCCGGGCGGACGTCCAGCGGGAGAAGGCGGGCCGGGCCACCGAGCTGGCCTCGGACACGGTCGCCGGGCTCCGGGTGCTGCGCGGCATCGGCGGCGAGGAGCTGTTCCTCGGACGCTACCGGGCCGCGTCCCAGGAGGTCCGCCGGGCCGCCGTGCACAGCGCGCGGATGTGGGCGCTGATCGCCGCGCTCCAGGTCGTGCTGCCGGGCCTGCTGCTCATCGCGGTGGTGGCGTACGGGACGAGGCTCGCGCTCGACGGGCGGATCCAGGTCGGTGAACTGGTCACGGTCTACAGCGCGGTGGCCCTCACCCATCACGCGCTGCGCAACTTCGAGGAGATCGCCCAGGCCTTCTCCTTCTCACGGCCGTCCGCGAAGCGCGCGGCCCGGGTGCTGGCACTGGCCCGCACGACGACCCCGGTCCCGGAGGTCCGCGAGCGCGCGGAGCCGGGGGCGGGTGGCGACCTGTACGACCCGCTGACCGGGCTGCGCGCCCCCGCCGGCGTCTTCACGGCCGTGGTCTGCGGCGATCCCGACGTCGCCGGGCGGCTCGCCGACCGGCTCGGCGGGCACCCGGCCGAGGCGGAGCCGGGCCACACCTCGGTGCTCCTCGGCGGGGTCCCGCTCGACGAGCTGCCGCTGACGGACGCCCGCACCGTCGTCCTCGTCCAGGACAAGGAGCCGGTCCTGCTCTCGGGCACCCTCCGCGAACTGCTGGACGTGCCCGCGTCGGGCGCGGTCGGGGCCGGGGAGGCGCTCGCCGCCGCCCGGTGCGAGGACGTCCTCGACGCCCTCGCGCAGGCCTCGGTCGACTCCGGCGGCGACCCGATGCGCACCCGCATCACCGAGCGGGGCCGCTCGCTCTCCGGCGGCCAGCGCCAGCGGCTCGCGCTGGCCCGGTCCCTGGTCGCCGACCCGGAGGTGCTCGTGCTCGACGAGCCGACCTCGGCGGTCGACGCGCACACGGAGGCGGCCGTCGCCGCCGGGATCGCGGAGCTGCGCGGGGGCAGGACCACGGTGGTCCTCGCCTCCTCGCCGCTGCTCCTGGACCGCGCCGACCGGGTCGTCCTGGTCGACGGGGGCCAGGCGGTCGCCGTCGGCACCCACCGCGAGCTGCTCGCCGGCGAGCCCCGCTACCGCGCGGTGGTCACCCGCGAGACGGACGAGGAGCTCGCCACGGCCGGCGGCCGCGCCGGCGCACTCGAAGCACGGGAAGGGGAATCGGCATGATCGGCCTGGCGCCTCCGGCGTACGACCCGGCGGCCCCGAGGACGGCGACGACACTGCCCGTCGCCGGGTCCGCCACCGTCCGCCGCTACGTCCGCGAGCTGCTGAGGCGGCACCGCAGGGCGTTCGTGCTGCTCATCGGGGTGAACGCGGTCGCCGTGACCGCCTCGATGGCCGGCCCGTACCTGCTCGGGTCGGTGGTGGACGGCCTCGCGGACGGGGCCCGGGACCTCCGTCTGGAGCGCACGGTCGCGCTGTTCGCGGGCGCGCTGCTCGTCCAGACCGTGTTCACCCGGCTCGTCCGGCTGCGCGGGGCGATGCTCGGCGAGGAGATGCTCGCGGATCTGCGCGAGGACTTCCTGGTGCGCGCGGTCGGGCTGCCGCCCGGCGTCCTGGAGCGGGCCGGGACGGGCGATCTGCTCTCCCGGATCACCACCGACGTCGACCGGCTCGCGAACGCGATGCGCGAGGCCGTGCCGCAGCTGGCCATCGGCGTCGTCTGGGCGGGGCTGCTCCTCGGCGGCCTGGCGCTGACCGCGCCGCCGCTCGCGCTCGCCGCGCTGCTCGCGGCTCCGGTGCTGATCGTGGGCGGCCGGTGGTACTTCAAGCGGGCGCCGTCCGCGTACCGCTCGGAGTCCGCGGGGTACGCGGCGGTGGCGGCGGCCCTCGCCGAGACGGTCGACGCGGGCCGTACGGTCGAGGCGCACCGCCTCGGCGCGCGGCGGATCGCGCTGTCGGACCGGCGGATCTCCGAGTGGGTCGCGTGGGAGAGGTACACGCTCTTCCTGCGCTCGGTGCTCTTCCCGGTCGTCAACCTGACCCATACGACGGTGCTGTGCGCGGTCCTCCTGCTCGGCGGGGTGTTCGTGCTCCAGGGCTGGATCGACGTCGGGCAGCTGACGACGGGCGCGCTGCTGTCGCAGATGCTCGTGGACCCGATCGGGATCGTGCTGCGCTGGTACGACGAACTCCAGGTCGCGCAGGTGTCGCTGGCCCGCCTCGTCGGCGTCCGGGACATCGAGCCCGAAGCGGGCGACCGGGAGGTGCGGCCGGAGGGCCGCGCGGTGCGGGCGGACGAGGTCCGGTTCGGCTACCGCGAAGGGGCCGACGTGCTGCACGAGGTGTCCCTCGACGTGGCGCCGGGCACCCGTCTCGCCCTGGTCGGCCCGTCCGGCGCGGGCAAGTCCACCCTGGGGCGGCTCCTCGCGGGGATCTACGCCCCGAGGACGGGGTCGGTCACGCTCGGCGCAGCCGAGCTGGCCCGGATGCCCGCCGAGCGGGTCCGCGAGCACGTGGCCCTGGTCAACCAGGAGCACCACGTCTTCGTGGGGTCCCTCCGCGACAATCTGCTCCTCGCCAGGAGCGGGGCGTCGGACACCGATCTGTGGGCGGCGCTCGCCTCCGTGGACGCGGAGGTCTGGGCCCGGGCTCTCGACGAGGGCCTGGACACCGAGGTCGGCTCGGGCGGCCGGTCCCTGACCCCGGCGCAGGCCCAGCAGATCGCGCTGGCCCGCCTCGTCCTCGCGGACCCGCACACCCTGGTCCTCGACGAGGCGACCTCGCTGCTCGACCCGCGTGCGGCCCGGCACCTGGAGCGCTCGCTCGGCCGGGTCCTGGAGGGCCGCACCGTCGTGGCCATCGCGCACCGGCTGCACACCGCGCACGACGCCGATCTGATCGCGGTGGTCGAGGCGGGCCGGATCACCGAGCTCGGCAGCCACGAGGAGCTGGTGGCGGCGGAGGGCGCGTACGCGGCCCTGTGGCGGTCCTGGCACGGCTGACCGGTCGGGCGTGGGAGCGGGACCGGGGGGGGGGGGGGGGGGGCGCGCGCGGCCGCGCGCCCGGCGGAGTCACGGGATCGACGCGAGGAGCGCGCGGGCCACGGGGCTGGCAGGCGCCCGGCA
>NZ_JBHWFF010000010.1:196892-241648 GCF_042733785.1 Streptomyces sp. NPDC059695
GGGGGGGGGGGGGGGGGGGGGGCGCGGGGGGGGCGGGGTGGGGGTCCGGGCGGGGGGGCGGGGGGGGGGGGGGGGGGGGGGCGGGGGGGGGCGGCGGTCCGCCGGCCCGGCCCGGCGGTGTTCAGTAGCCGATCGTGAAGCGGCGCTGGACGAAACGGGGCAGTTCCGCCTCGTCGACGAGGGCCACGGCCGCGTCCTCCGCCGAGACGCGGCTGCGCCCCTCGGCGTCCCGGACCGGCTGGTCGTCGCCGATGCGGAAGCGGCCGGTGCGTGTGCCGGGGGCGATGTCCTCGGCGGGGCTGAAGTAGGTCCACCGGCGGTTCGAGAGGCGCAGCACGTTCAGGGCGTCCCGGTGGCCCCGAACGGCTGCCGCGTACGCGCGGGGCAGACCCACCTCGTCGAGGGTCGCGTGGAGCCGGTCCTCCGCGTCGGCGAGGACCACTCCGGGTTCGACCTCCAGGCTGCCCGCCCCGCCGATCACGATCAGCCGGGTCCTGGGGTGGCTCTCCAGTGCCTTGAGCAGGGAGCGTGCCGCGGCGGCGTAGACGCCGGCGTCGGCGATGGAGCGCCGCACGGTGTCCGCGAGGTCGCGGGACGCGTTCCCGGGCTGGAAGGCGCTGACGAGGACGTCGAGTCCGGGTAGGACCGCGGCGACGGCTTCGGGGGCGAGCACGTCGAGGCTCGCCCAGGTGATGTTCGCGCGGGTCTCGCCGGCCGCCGTTTCCGTGGCGTCGCGGCTGAAGGCCCTGATGTGGTGCCCTCGTTCCAGTGCCTCCGCGACGACGCGGCTGCCGAGGGTGCCGGTGGCTCCGATGACTCCGATGTGCATGTCTCTCCCCTGTGATCACATCTGACGTGACGGCGTGCGAAAACTATACGCCGTGAAGTTCACGGCGTGCAGTTTCCATACGGGCACCAAGGGAGCGGTAGGGTGGCCGGATGAGCGGGACTTCGGAGACAAGGACGGGGGCGGCTCCGGCCACCCGGGGACGCCGTGAGCGGCTACGGGCCGAGACGACGGCCGAGATCAGGGGCACGGCCCTGCGCCTGATGGCCTCGGGCGGCCCCGACGCGATCACCCTGCGGGCCATCGCCCGCGAGATGGGCATGACGGCCAACGCGATCTACGGCTACTTCGCCACCCGCGACGACCTGGTCACCGCGCTCATCGACGACGTGTACTCGGCGCTCGCCGACGCCGTCGAGTCGGCCTGGAGCGCCGCCGACGCCCAGGAGCCCGCCGCCCGGATCCTGGCCTGGGCCCGCGCCTTCCGCACCTGGGCCCTGACGAACCCGGAGGGGTTCCGCCTCGTCTACGGCGACCCCGTGCCGGGATACCGGGCCCCCGAGGCGGGTCCCGCCCCGGACGCGGCCCGCCGCGTGTGCACCGGACTCGCCGGGCTCGCGGCGGCGGCCTGGCCCCACGCCGAACCCCTCTACCGGGACAGCGCGTTCACCTGGTCCGACTTCGACACCGGACTCCTCGACAAGGTGCGGCCGGCCTTCCCCGGGCTGCCGCCCGCCGGCGTCGCGCTCGCCCTGCGCCTCTGGGGGCACCTGCACGGGCTCGTGTCCCTGGAGGTGTACGGGCACCTGGGCCGCCAGACGGCGAGCCCGGACAAGCTCTTCGAGGAGGAGCTGATGCGGCTGGTGACCGCCCTCGGGGTCCCGCGCTAGAAGAAGCCGAGTGCCGAGGCGCCGCCGACTCCGCCCAGGAGCATGAAGGCGGGCATCAGGACCTTGAGCTCGATCCAGCTGCCGGCCCGGAAGCGCATGCCCTTGGGCGGGCCTATGGGGTACCAGCGCTTGCGGCCGACGGGGATGGGCCACAGGATCGGGCAGCCGGAGACGGTCAGGGCGTCGCCGATGTCGTGCACGAGGGCGCCGAGGACGATCGGCAGGCCCAGCCACAGGTACTCCTGGCCGGGGCCGGTGAAGAACCAGTCGGCGCCGTTGCCCGGCTGGTCGAGGACGCCCGCGAGGATCCACGCGCTGGTGGCGCCGAGCAGCCACACCAGGACGTCGCTGGACATCCGGGCGGCCCGCCAGAGCAGGCCCTCCACGGCCAGGACCAGGTGCACGAAGAGGATCGCGAGGACCGCCCAGCGGCCGCCGGTGACCGCCGCGACGGAGGCCCCGGCACCGATCAGGACCGCCCAGAGCCAGGTGTGGGTGAGGGTCCGGTGGCCGCCGGACCTGCGGGGGTCGGCGGTGGAGCGGGTGGCCTTGTAGACGGCGTACGACAGCTTGTCGACGATCTCGCAGAGCCCCTTGGAGACGGGGCCGAAGGCGCGGGAGATGGTCGCCGACTTGTGGTCGAGGTCGGGCGCGAGGGCGGCGCCCGCGCAGATGAGCGCGCCGACCACGAGAACCGGCCAGGGCATCGGGCGGTCGAAGGCGGCGGCCGCCGCTCCGACGCCCAGCCAGGCCGCCGCTCCGGACAGCGAGTGCGCCGGTCCCATCATGGTTGGCCCGCCCCGTTTCTCCCCTGCCGGTGCCCAGTTGACGACCGGTCGACGGACGAGCCTACCGTCCGTGATCATGACTGCTGATGGCCGGTTCCCTCATCAGAGCGGAATGCGGGCAAGATGGGGGCGTGACCCTTATCGATCAGCTGCCGCCGACCGCCGACCCCGACGCCCTCTTCGAGGCCTTCTCCTCCTGGGCCGAGGACCGGGGCATCACGCTCTACCCGGCCCAGGAAGAGGCGCTGATCGAGGTCGTCTCCGGGGCGAACGTGATCTTGTCCACGCCCACCGGATCGGGGAAGTCGCTGGTCGCGGCGGGTGCGCACTTCACGGCCCTCGCCAACGACCAGGTGACCTTCTACACCGCGCCGATCAAGGCGCTGGTGTCGGAGAAGTTCTTCGACCTGTGCAAGCTCTTCGGCACCGAGAACGTCGGCATGCTGACCGGCGACGCCTCCGTGAACGCGGACGCCCCGGTGATCTGCTGCACGGCGGAGGTGCTCGCCTCGATCGCCCTGCGGGACGGCAGGTACGCCGACATCGGCCAGGTCGTCATGGACGAGTTCCACTTCTACGCCGAGCAGGACCGCGGCTGGGCGTGGCAGATCCCGCTGCTCGAACTCCCCCAGGCGCAGTTCGTCCTCATGTCGGCGACGCTCGGCGACGTGTCGATGTTCGAGAAGGACCTGACCCGGCGCACGGGCAAGCCCACCTCGGTGGTCCGCTCGGCGACCCGGCCGGTGCCGCTGTCGTACGAGTACCGGCTCACGCCCATCACGGACACCCTGACCGAGCTCCTGGAGACCAAGCAGGCGCCCGTCTACATCGTGCACTTCACGCAGGCGCAGGCCGTCGAGCGCGCGCAGTCGCTGATGAGCATCAACATGTGCACGCGCGAGGAGAAGGACCAGATCGCCGAGCTCATCGGCAACTTCCGCTTCACCACCAAGTTCGGCCAGAACCTCTCGCGGTACGTCCGGCACGGCATCGGCGTGCACCACGCGGGCATGCTGCCGAAGTACCGGCGCCTCGTGGAGAAGCTCGCGCAGGCGGGTCTCCTGAAGGTGATCTGCGGGACGGACACCCTCGGCGTCGGCGTGAACGTGCCGATCCGCACGGTGCTCTTCACGGCCCTCACCAAGTACGACGGCAACCGGGTGCGCACGCTGCGCGCCCGTGAGTTCCACCAGATCGCGGGCCGGGCCGGCCGGGCCGGCTTCGACACCGCCGGTTTCGTCGTGGCGCAGGCCCCCGAGCACGTCATCGAGAACGAGAAGGCGCTCGCGAAGGCCGGCGACGACCCGAAGAAGCGCCGCAAGGTGGTCCGCAAGAAGGCCCCCGAGGGCTTCGTCGCCTGGAGCGACACCACGTTCGAGAAGCTGATCGACGCCGAGCCGGAGCCGCTGACCTCCCGCTTCAAGGTCACGAACATCATGCTGCTCTCGGTGATCGCCCGCCCGGGCAACGCCTTCGAGGCGATGCGCAAGCTCCTGGAGGACAACCACGAGCCGCGCAAGGCGCAGCTGCGGCACATCCGCCGGGCCATCGCGATCTACCGCTCGCTGCTCGACGGCGGTGTGGTGGAGCAGCTCGACGAGCCCGACGCCGAGGGCCGCACGATCCGGCTGACGGTCGACCTCCAGCAGGACTTCGCGCTCAACCAGCCGCTGTCGACGTTCGCGCTCGCCGCCTTCGACCTGCTGGACCCGGAGTCCCCCTCGTACGCCCTGGACATGGTCTCCGTGGTCGAGTCGACGCTCGACGACCCGCGCCAGATCCTCGCCGCCATGCAGAACAAGGCGCGCGGGGAGGCCGTCGGGCAGATGAAGCGCGACGGCGTCGAGTACGAGGAGCGGATGGAGCGGCTCCAGGAGATCTCGTACCCGAAGCCGCTGGAGGAGCTGCTCTGGCACGCGTACAACGTCTACCGGAAGTCGCACCCGTGGGTCGGCGACCACCCGGTCTCGCCGAAGTCGGTCATCCGTGACATGTACGAACGCGCCATGACGTTCACGGAGTTCACCTCCTGGTACGAGCTGGCCCGGACCGAGGGCATCGTCCTGCGCTACCTCGCGAGCGCGTACAAGGCGCTCGACCACACGATCCCGGACGACCTGAAGACGGAGGACCTGGAGGACCTGATCGCCTGGCTGGGCGAGATGGTGCGGCAGGTGGACTCCTCGCTGCTCGACGAGTGGGAGCAGCTGGCGAACCCGGAGGTCCAGACGGCCGAGGAGGCCCAGGAGAAGGCCGACCAGGTCAAGCCGGTCACGGCGAACGCCCGCGCCTTCCGGGTCCTGGTGCGCAACGCGATGTTCCGCCGGGTGGAGCTGGCCGCCCTCGACAACGTCGACGCGCTCGGCGAGCTGGACGCCGAGTCCGGCTGGGACGCGGACGCGTGGGGCGAGGCGATGGACGCGTACTGGGACGAGTACGACGACCTGGGTACGGGTCCGGACGCGCGCGGCCCGAAGCTGCTCTCGATCGAGGAGGACGCGGCGCACGGACTGTGGCGCGTCCGGCAGACCTTCGCCGACCCGAACGGCGACCATGGCTGGGGCATCAGCGCGGAGGTGGACCTGGCGGCCTCCGACGAGGAGGGCCGGGCGGTGGTCCGTGTGACGTCCGTCGGAGAGCTGTAGAGGAGTGCTGTGGTGACAAATCCCGCCGAGAGGCTCGTGGATCTCCTCGACCTGGAGCGGATCGAGGTGGACATCTTCCGCGGGCGCAGCCCGCAGGAGTCGCTGCAACGGGTCTTCGGCGGGCAGGTCGCCGGGCAGGCCCTGGTGGCGGCCGGCCGCACCACGGAGGGCGACCGGCCGGTGCACTCGCTGCACGCGTACTTCCTGCGGCCGGGCCGGCCGGGGGTGCCGATCGTCTACCAGGTGGAGCGGGTGCGCGACGGTCGGTCGTTCACGACCCGCCGGGTCACGGCGATCCAGGAGGGGCGGACGATCTTCAATCTGACGGCCTCCTTCCACCGGCCGGAGGAGGGCGCGTTCGAGCACCAGCTGCCGCCGCGGCACCTGACCGACCCGGAGACCCTGCCGAACCTCGCCGACGAGGTCCGCGAGCACCTGGGCGGGCTGCCGGAGGCCCTGGACCGGATGGCCCGCCGCATGCCCTTCGACATCCGGTACGTGGACCGGCTGCGGTGGACCGCGGACGAGGTCAGGGGCGCGGACCCGCGGAGCGCGGTGTGGATGCGAGCGGTGGGTCCCCTGGGCGACGACCCGCTCGTCCACACCTGCGCCCTGACGTACGCCTCGGACATGACGCTCCTGGACGCGGTGCGGATCCCCGTCGAACCGCTCTGGGGTCCGCGGGGCTTCGACATGGCCTCGCTGGACCACGCGATGTGGTTCCACCGGCCGTTCCGGGCGGACGAGTGGTTTCTGTACGACCAGGAGTCCCCGATCGCCACGGGCGGCCGGGGACTCGCGCGGGGCCGGATCTACGACCGCGAGGGCAGGATGCTGGTGTCGGTGGTCCAGGAGGGCCTGTTCCGGAAGCTGTGACCGGCCGCGGCCCTCCCGGGTCACTCGTACTCGGTGCCGCCCTTGCGGGTCAGGTAGGCCGGGCTGACCGCCTTGGCGACGGCCCGGCCGCCGGTGACCGGGCTGTACCGCTCGGTCGCGGACCGGACGACGACGCCCTCCCGCAGGTGCGCCCCGCGGCCGGAGACGGTCTCCCGGCCGCTCGCGTGCGCGAGGACGGTGTCCAGGTCGTACGGCCCGGAGTGCAGCCGCGGGACGAACGGGACCTCGCCGGCGTCGAGCACGGTCTCCGGGTCGAACCAGCGGACCTGCCCGTCGATCTCGGCCGACACGTCGAAGAGGGCGTACCCGACGGTCTCGGAGCGGGCGTCGGCGCCGTAGGCGAGGTCCTGCACCCCGGAGCCGTACACCTCGCCGAAGAGGCCCACCCGGCGCGCGCCGAGGCGCCCGGCGAGCCGCTCGGCGACGGCGGCCAGGCCGTGGCCGTGGACGGCCCGCCAGTACAGGTTGCGCGGGTCCTCCCGGAGGGCGAGGCCCTTCGCCCCGAACCCCTTCGAGGAGACCTGCACGCGCCCCTCCCCGGCGTGGAAGGTCAGCAGGCACGCGGTCCCGTGGAGCTTCTCCGTCAGGACGACGGGCTCGCCGGGCTCGAACACGTCGGGATACCGCTGGAGGTTCTCGATGTCGACCCACGGCAGCAGGTCGGGCGCGGGTTCCACGTCCCCGCTCATGGTCGGCGGTATCGGCGGCACCCACTTGGTGATCCCGAGCGCCTCCGCGAAGTCGGTCCCCTCGGCCGCCGCGCGCGCCAGGTCGGCGCCGGCGAGCGCGCCGGGCCGGCACACGATCCCCTGCGACAGCTCGCCGCGCAGCCGTACCGCCTTCACGCGGTCCGCGTTCCCTCCGGCGAGCCGCCCGGTGAGCCCCAGCTCCTCGACGAGCGCGAGGGGCAGCACGGCCTGCTCGGGGATGTAGACGGCGGCGTCGCCCGTCCGGTAGGCCCCCTTGGGGACGACGGCGCGGTAGAGCCCGACCTGGGCGAGCTCCAGGGCGTCGGCGTTCGGGTGCGGATGGACGGTGAGGACTTCGGCGGTGACGCGCAGGGTGGACATGGGTCAGGACTCCGGTTGCTCGGGTTTCGGTCTCATCGGGGCCCACCCTGACCCTCCGGGAAACCGCTGGTCCAACGGTTTCGGCCGCTGGTAGCGTCGCGCTCTCCGTCCCCCGCGGGCCGGCGGACCGACGGGGAGGAACCGGCGCGCTCAGCCGGAGGGCTCGTCCAGGCCCGGCAGCGTGTCCTGGGACACCTCGTGGCGGCGGGTGCGGATGTCCGGGGCCGGAGGGTGGAGCTTGGCGTCGAAGGTGGGGCCCAGGCCCGTGCGGCGGGAGTCCGCGCCCGTGAGGGGGCGGCCGCAGAGTCGGCAGCGCACCCGGCGCGGTCCCCGCTCCGGCGTGGAATCGATCGCGATTGCCAGTGGTTCGTCTCCCATGCTGAGATCAAACCCTATTCCGACGAGGAGCAGTCCATGAGCCTGTACGACATCCCCCTGAAGACCCTGACCGGCGAGCCGGTCTCCCTGGCCGACTACCGCGACCGGGCCGTGCTCGTGGTGAACGTGGCCTCGAAGTGCGGCCTCACCCCCCAGTACGCGGGTCTGGAGCGGCTGCAGAAGGCGTACGGGGAGCGCGGCTTCACCGTGCTCGGCGTGCCCTGCAACCAGTTCGCCGGGCAGGAGCCGGGGAGCGCGGACGAGATCGCGACCTTCTGTTCGGCCACGTACGGCGTGTCCTTCCCGCTCCTGGAGAAGACGGACGTCAACGGGGACGGCCGCCACCCGCTCTACTCGGAGCTGGTGAAGGTCGCCGACGCCGAGGGCGAGGCCGGTGACGTGCAGTGGAACTTCGAGAAGTTCCTCGTCGGACGGGACGGCGCGGTCACCCGCTTCCGTCCCCGCACCGAGCCCGAGGCCCCCGAGGTCGTCGCCGCGATCGAGGCCCAGCTTGTCTGACCCCGGGGTCGTCGAACGGCTGCGGGCCGCCGGGTGCGTCTTCGCCGAGGAAGAGGCGGAGATGCTCCTCGCGACCGCGGCCGGGCCCGCCGAGCTCGACCTGATGGTCGAGCGGCGGGCCTCGGGCCTTCCCCTGGAGCACGTCGTGGGCTGGGCCGGGTTCGCCGGGCTGCGCGTCGAGGTCGACGGCGGGGTCTTCGTGCCCCGGCGGCGTACGGAGTTCCTGGTCCGTCACGCGGTCGGGCTGGCCCGGCCGGGCACCGTCTGCGTCGACCTGTGCTGCGGCTCCGGCGCGGCGGGCGCCGTGCTGCTCGCCGAGGTCGAGGGCGTGGAGGTGCACGCCTCGGACATCGAGCCGGCGGCGGTGCGCTGCGCCCGGCGGAACGTGGAGCCGCGGGGCGGCCGGGTGTACGAAGGGGACCTCTTCGCACCGCTGCCGCGGGAGCTGCGGGGCCGGGTCGGGGTCCTGGTCGCGAACGTGCCGTACGTGCCGACCGGGGAGATCGGGCTGCTGCCGCCCGAGGCCCGCGACCACGAACCGCACGTCACGCTCGACGGCGGGACGGACGGGCTCGACGTCATGCGGCGGGTCGCCGCCGAGGCGCCGCAGTGGCTGGCGCCGGGCGGACACCTGCTGGTGGAGACGAGCGAGCGGCAGGCGCGGACGGCCCTCTCGGTGATGTCCGCGGCCGGTCTGACGCCGCGGGTCGTCACCTCCGAGGAGTGGTGGGCGACGATCGTGGTCGCGACCCGGCCGTGAGGCGGGGGCGGCCCGGGGCCGCTCCCCCGCCGCTCAGCGCGGCAGCAGACGGCAGCGGGCCGGGCCCGTCGCGTAGAGGGTGATCGCGGAGCCGACGGGCACTTCGGTGTCGACGGCTTCGAGGCCGTACTTCTGGAGGATCATCGCCAGGGCGATCACCGACTCCAGCATCGAGAAGTGCTGCCCGATGCAGGCGCGCGGGCCGCCTCCGAAGGGGAACCAGGCGTACCGGGGGCGCGCCGCCTCCGCCTCGGGCGTGAAGCGGTCCGGGTCGAAGCGCTCCGGGTCCTCCCAGTAGTCGGGGTGCCGGTGGGTGACCCAGGAGGCGACGACGACGTCCGCGCCGGCCGGGATGGCGACGCCGTCGACGACGGTGGCGGCGACGGCGCGGCGCCCGATGGCCGGGGCGGCCGGGAAGAGCCGCATGGTCTCCTTGAGGACCCGGGTCACGTAGGGCAGCGCGTCGAGGTCGGCCGCGCCGGGGGTGCGGCCGCCGAGGACCCGGTCGACCTCCTCGTGGGCCCGCTTCAGCGCCTCCGGGTGCTTGGCGAGCAGGTGGAGGGCGAAGCCGAGGGACGTGGCGGTGGTCTCGTGCCCGGCCAGGAGGAAGACGAGGACCTGCTCGCGCAGCTCGGTGGCGTCGAAGCTGCCGTCCTCGGCGCTCTCGGCCTCGACGAGCAGCGTGAGCAGGTCGTCGCCCTCGGTGGAGGCGCGGCCGGAGGCGCTCCGCTCGGCGATGATGCGGTCGCAGACCTCGTACAGCGCCCGGTGGACGGCGGCGGCCCTGCGGTTGCCGGGGGTGGGCCAGTCGCGCGGGAACTTGAGCGGGGCGTAGCCGCGGCTCAGCACATAGGCGTTGAGCTCGGGGAAGCTGCGCTCGACGATCTCGACGGCCGTGTCGACGTCGGTGCCGAAGAGGATGCGGGCGACCGCGCGCAGGGCGAAGCGGGTCATCTCGTGGAGGACGTCGACGGTCTCGGCGCCGCCGTCGCGCCACTCGCCGACGAGGGTGGTGATCTCGGTGGCGACGGCCGCCGCGTAGCCGTCGACGCGGCGCTTGGTGAAGAGGGGCTGGACGAGCCGGCGCTGGCGGAGGTAGTCCTCGTCCTGGCTGGTCAGCAGGCCGTTGCCGAAGGACTCGCGGATCTCCTGGTAGAAGGCGTTGTCCTTGCGGAAGTTGGCCGACTCGCCGGCGAGGACCTGCTGGGCGCCCTCGGCGGAGAAGACGCCGTAGAGCGTGGCGCGGATCCCGGGCGGGCCCGCGGTGATCCTCACGACGTCGCCGTGCTCGCGGCGGGCGCGCAGGAAGGTGCCCAGCGAGTCGCTCTTGAGGTCGAGCATGGAGCCGAGGAGCGGGCTTCCCGCGAGCTGGGGCGCTGTGGTTCCGGTGGTGGTGGCCATGATCGGTTCCCCCTTGATCGTCGCTGGCCCGGTGATTGTGCCTCAGGCGCGCCGTGGGCGAACACCCGCTTGGATCCGGCCGGTTGACTTGAATCGTTCGCGGGTCCACGGCGTTGTCAGTGGCGTCTGGGAGGCTCGTCGTCATGGAGCGACCCGAGCTGACCCTGCAGCTGACCATCGACTGTGCCGACCCCCAGCGTCTGGTGCCCTTCTGGCTGGACGCCCTGCGCTACGTCCCCGACCCGCCGCCCGCCGGCCACGCGACCTGGCGGGCGTACTGGGAGGCGATCGGCGTGCCGGAGGACGAGCTCGGCGAGGACGCCGGGGAGCTTCCGGAGTCGATCGTCGACCCGAGGGGCGTGGGCCCCCGGGTCTGGTTCCAGCGGGTCCCGGAGCCCAAGACCGCCAAGAACCGCGTCCACCTGGACCTGAAGGTCGGGGGCGGCCGCGAGGTTCCCCTCGCCGTCCGGCGCGAGCGCGTGGACGGCGAGGTGGCCCGGCTGACGGCGCTCGGCGCGACCGTGCTGTACACGATGGACGAGCCGAACGGCATGGACTACTACGCGGTGGTCCTCCAGGACCCCGAGGGCAACGAGTTCTGCGTCGTGTGAGCGGGAGGCGGCGGAGGCCGAAGGTGCTACTTCGCGAGGGCGCGGCTGATGACCATGCGCTGGATCTCGCTCGTGCCCTCGAAGATCGTGTAGATCGCGGCGTCGCGGTGCATGCGCTCCACGGGGTACTCGCGGGTGTAGCCGTTGCCGCCGAGGATCTGGATGGCCTGCGCGGTGACCTTCTTGGCGACCTCGCTCGCGTACAGCTTGGACATGGAGCCCTCGGCCGCCGTGAACGGCTTGCCGGCGGTGGCCATCCAGGAGGCGCGCCAGACGAGCAGCCGGGCGGCGTCGATCTGGGTCGCCATGTCGGCGAGCTGGAAGGCGACGCCCTGGTTCTCGATGATCGGGCGGCCGAACTGGACGCGGGTCTTCGCGTAGTCGAGGGCGACCTCGTACGCGGCGCGGGCGGTGCCGACGGCCATGGCGCCGACGGCCGGGCGGGAGGCCTCGAAGGTGGCCATGGCGGCGTTCTTCACGCGCTCGCCGCCCGACCGGGCCTTCTCCCGGGCGCGGGCGAGCCGCTCGTCCAGCTTGTCCTTGCCGCCGAGCAGGCAGGAGCCGGGGACGCGGACGTCCTCCAGGACGACCTCGGCGGTGTGGGAGGCGCGGATGCCGTGCTTCTGGAACTTCTGCCCCTGGGACAGGCCCGGGGTGTTCGGCGGCACGATGAAGGAGGCGTGGCCCTTGGAGCCGAGCTCGGCGTCGACGACGGCGACGACCACGTGGACGTTGGCTATGCCGCCGTTGGTCGCCCAGGTCTTGGTGCCGTTGAGGACCCACTCGTCCGTGGCCTCGTCGTAGACGGCGCGGGTCCGCATGGAGGCGACGTCCGAGCCGGCGTCGGGCTCGGAGGAGCAGAAGGCGGCCACCTTGACGTCGTTCGCGTCGCCGTACATCTGCGGGACCCAGGTGCCGATCTGCTCCTCGGTTCCGTTGGCGAGGACGCCGACGGCGGCGAGGCCGGTGCCGACGATGGAGAGGGCGATGCCGGCGTCGCCCCAGAAGAGCTCCTCCATCGCCATCGGGATGCCGAGGCCGGTCGGGTCGAAGAACTGCTGGGCGTAGAAATCGAGGGAGTAGATGCCGAGCTTGGCCGCTTCCTGGATGATCGGCCAGGGAGTCTCCTCACGCTCGTCCCATTCGGCGGCCGCGGGGCGCATCACATCGGCGGCGAAGCCGTGGAGCCAGTCGCGCACCTGCTTCTGGTCCTCGTTGAGTTCGAGCGTGAACTCGCCCATGTTCCCTCCCAGCATGACGTTACTTGCGGTAACAGCAGTGTGTTACCGGTGGGTAGAGGCTGTCAACCTGCGGTGGAGCGGTTCGGGCCGACCGGCACCGGATCCCGGCCGGGTGTTACGTTGCGACAGCCTCACGAATCGCACGGGCGGGGAGACACGCACATGGACATCGCACACCGGGCCACCGACCAGCAGACGCCCGCCGAGCAGCGGCGCCGCGAGCTGCTGGAGGCGGCGGACCGGGTGGTGCTCCGGGACGGCCCCAAGGCCTCCATGAACGCGATCGCCGCCGAGGCCGGCATCACCAAGCCCATCCTCTACCGCCACTTCGGCGACAAGGGCGGGCTCTACCGCGCCCTGGCCACCCGGCACACGGACGCGCTCCTCGCCTCGCTCCGGGCCTCCCTCGACGCGCCCGCCGACCGGCGCCGCCGCGTCGAGGCCACCCTCGACACGTACCTGGCCTCCATCGAGGCCATGCCCCAGGTCTACCGCTTCCTCATGCACCCCGCGGAGGAGTCGCACCAGACCGAGCAGGGCTTCGACGTCGGCCGCCACTCCGCCCCGCTGCTGCGCCGCATGGGCGAGGAGCTCGGCCAGGTCATCGCCGAGCGCGTCGACCTGGGCCCGGCCGCCGAGGTCCAGGCGCGGATCTGGGGGCACGGCATCGTCGGCATGATGCACGCGGCCGGCGACTGGTGGCTCGGCGAGCGCCCCTGCTCCCGCGCCGACCTCGTCAAGAGCCTCGCCGACCTCCTGTGGGGCCGCCTCGCCGGGGCCGCCGACCTCCCGGGCGGCCCGGGGTTCTAGCCGACCTGACGGACCCGGCCCGCGCGGCGCGTCAGACGATCCGGTCCGCTCCGCTCCCCCACGGCTCCTTGCGGATCGCGCGCACCAGACGTGACTTGCGCCACCCCGTGACGTGGTCCGCGTAGACCCCGCCCTCCAGGTGGTCCGTCTCGTGCTGCAGGCAGCGGGCGAAGAAACCCGTGCCCTCGATCCGTATCGGAGTGCCGTCCAGGCGGACGCCCTCGACCACCGCGCGGTCGAAGCGGGGCGTCGGCGCCTCCAGGCCCGGCAGCGAGAGGCAGCCCTCGGGGCCCCGGATCTCATCGCCGTCCGCCTCCACCAGACGCGGGTTCACCACGTGCCCCAGATGGCGGTTCTCCTCGTCGTCGGGGCAGTCGTACACGAAGACCCGCAGGCCCACGCCGACCTGGTTCGCCGCCAGGCCCACGCCGTGCGCCGCGTACATCGTGGCGAACATGTCCTCGACGAGCCGGGCGAGTTGGGGCCCGAAGTCGGTGACGGGCGCACAGGGGGTGTGCAGCACGGGGTCGCCGAGGAGCGTCATCGCTCGGACGAGGCCGGAACTGCCGGGGATGGGGCGGTTTCGCATGGCGGTAAGGGTACGGTCCACCGTGACCTCCCTGTTTCGTGCGGCCGCTCCACGGTGCCGCTGTTCGGGCTGCTGGCCGGATCTCGATAGGCTGAGCCCGGACCGACGCAAGGAGGAACAAGAACGATGTCAGGACACCCCGGTAATCCAGAGCCGCTGTCGCCGCGCGCCAAGCTGGCCGTGACGGCGGGCAAGGCCGCGGCCGCGGTGTCGCGTGCGGCGGGGCGCGGCAGCGGATCGGTGATCGGCGGCCGGGTGGCGCTGAAGCTCGACCCCGACCTGCTCGGACGGCTCGCGCAGCATCTGGACGTCGTCCTGGTGTCGGCGACGAACGGCAAGACGACGACGACCCGGCTGATCGCGGAGGCCCTGCGCGCCGCGGGCCCCGTCGTCTCGAACGCCCTGGGCGCGAACATGCCCGCCGGCATCACCTCGGCGCTGGCCGGCGGCTCGGACTCCAAGTTCGGCGTGATCGAGGTCGACGAGAAGTACCTCGCCGGCGTCGCGCGGGACACCACGCCCAAGGCGATCGCGCTGCTCAACCTCTCCCGCGACCAGCTCGACCGCGCGGCCGAGACCCGGATGCTCGCCGAGAAGTGGCGCGAGGGCCTCAACGGCACCAAGGCCGTGGTCATCGCCAACGCCGACGACCCGCTCATCGTCTGGGCCGCCTCCTCCTCCCCGAACGTGGTGTGGGTCGCCGCCGGGCAGGAGTGGAAGGACGACGCCTGGTCGTGCCCCGCCTGCGGCGGTGTGATGCAGCGTCCGGGCGACGACTGGTTCTGCGGCGAGTGCGGCTTCCGCCGTCCCGCGCCGAGCTGGGCGCTCAGCGGCGACCACGTGCTCGACCCGCACGGTTCGGCCTGGCCGATCCGGCTCCAGCTGCCGGGCCGCGCCAACAAGGCGAACGCGACGACCTCGGCCGCCGTGGCCGCGGTCTTCGGGGTGCCGCCGCAGGTGGCCCTGGAGCGCATGTACCAGGTGCAGGCCGTCGCCGGGCGCTACGACGTGGTCTCCTTCCAGAACCGCGACCTGCGTCTGCTGCTCGCGAAGAACCCGGCCGGCTGGCTCGAAACGTTTTCCCTCATCGACGGGCCGCCCGCCCCGGTGATCCTCTCCGTCAACGCGCGCGGCGCCGACGGCACGGACACCTCCTGGCTGTGGGACGTGGACTACGGCCGGCTCGCCGGCCACCCGATCATGGTGATCGGCGACCGGAAGCTGGACCTCGCGGTCCGCCTGGAGGTCGCGGGCGTGGACTTCCGCGTCTGCGAGACGCTGGACGAGGCCGTCACGATGTCCCCGCCCGGGCAGATCGAGCTGATCGCCAACTACACCGCCTTCCAGGACGTCCGCCGCCGCGTCGGCAACTGACCCGTAGAGGACATGCAGCATGAGTGACAGCAGCCTGCGCCTGGTCTGGGTCTACCCGGACCTGCTCAGCACCTACGGCGACCAGGGCAACGTCCTCGTCGTCCAGCGCCGTGCCGAACAGCGCGGTCTCCACGTCGAGCGCGTCGACGTCCGCAGCGACCAGCCGGTGCCGACCTCGGGCGACATCTACC
The DNA here is from genome assembly GCF_042733785.1 of Streptomyces sp. NPDC059695. Lineage (NCBI taxonomy): Bacteria > Bacillati > Actinomycetota > Actinomycetes > Kitasatosporales > Streptomycetaceae > Streptomyces > Streptomyces sp. NPDC059695. The sequence continues at coordinate 211,844 of NZ_JBHWFF010000010.1, forward strand.
TGATCGGCGGCGGCGAGGACCGTCCGCAGCGGCTCGCGGCCGAGCGGCTCCTGCGCGACGGCGGCCTGTCCCGGGCCGCCTCCAACGGCGCGATCATCTTCTCGGTCTGCGCCGGCTACCAGATCCTGGGCCACGAGTTCATCAACGACGTCGGCGAGCGGCAGCCCGGTCTCGGTCTGCTCGACGTGACCACGACCCGCGGCGAGGGTGCCCGCTGCGTCGGCGACGTCCTCGGGGACATCGACCCGCGCCTGGGCCTGCCCCAGCTGACGGGTTTCGAGAACCACCAGGGCATCACCCACCTCGGCCCGACGGCCCGGCCGTTCGCCCGGACCGTCTTCGGCAACGGCAACGGGACCGGCGACGGCACCGAGGGCGCGTACAACGACACCGTCTTCGGCACGTACATGCACGGCCCCGTCATGGCGCGGAACCCGCAGATCGCGGACCTGCTCCTGAAGCTGGCCCTCGACGTGAACGCGCTGCCGCCGACCGACGACCGGTGGTACGAGGCGCTGCGCGCCGAGCGCATCGCGGCGGCGACGCAGCCCGCCTGAGCGGCGGCGGCGCGGCCCGTCCGAGTCAATCCGCGTGCCGCCGGCGGTCCCTCGTACGAACGTACGTTGTCCACTGTGCGGACATCCGGTTCGGCCCCGCCACCCTGCGGCGATAGGGTGGCGGGGATCCAGCCGGACGACGTGGTCCGGGAGTCGGCCCACGTTGCAAAGGTTTTTGGGCTATGCGCATTGGCGTGCTCACCTCCGGCGGAGACTGCCCCGGTCTGAACGCTGTCATCCGTTCCGTCGTGCACCGCGCCGTGGTCGACCACGGCGACGAGGTCATCGGCTTCCACGACGGGTGGAAGGGCCTCCTGGAGTGCGACTACCGCAAGCTCGACCTCGACGCGGTGGGCGGCATCCTGGCCCGGGGCGGCACCATCCTCGGCTCCTCGCGGGTGCAGCCCGCGCACCTCGTCGGCGGCGTCGAGCGGGCCAAGGGCCATGTCGCCGACCTGGGCCTCGACGCCATCATCCCGATCGGCGGCGAGGGCACCCTCAAGGCGGCGAACCTGCTCTCCGAGGCGGGGCTCCCGATCGTCGGCGTGCCGAAGACGATCGACAACGACATCGCCTCCACCGACGTCACCTTCGGCTTCGACACGGCCGTGACCGTCGCCACCGAGGCCCTCGACCGGCTGAAGACCACCGCCGAGTCCCACCAGCGCGTCCTCGTCGTCGAGGTCATGGGCCGCCACACCGGTTGGATAGCGCTGCACTCCGGCATGGCGGCCGGCGCCCACGCCGTGGTCGTCCCGGAGCGCCCCTTCGACATCGACGAGCTGACCTCCCGGGTCGGCGAGCGCTTCGAGGCCGGCAAGCGGTTCGCGATCGTGGTCGTCGCCGAGGGCGCGAAGCCGCGCGAGGGCTCGATGGACTTCAAGACCGCGGGCACGGACATCTACGGCCACGAGCGGTTCACCGGCATCGCCAACCAGCTCTCCGCCGAGCTGGAGCGGCGCCTCGGCAAGGAGGCCCGCCCCGTCATCCTGGGTCACGTCCAGCGCGGCGGCACGCCGACCGCGTACGACCGCGTCCTCGCGACCCGCTTCGGCTGGCACGCGGTCGAGGCGGCGCACCGGGGCGAGTTCGGCATGCTGACCGCGCTGCGCGGCACCGAGATCACGATGGTCCCGCTGGCCCAGGCCGTGGAGACCCTCAAGACGGTCCCGTCCGACCGGTACGCCGAGGCGGAGTGCGTGCTCTGACGACCCGCGGACGCCACAACCGCCCCCGGTCGCAGTCGCCGCCGGGGGCGGTTCTAGTCTGGTGCGGACAACAAGCGCGAATCGGGCTCCAGGAGTGTACGGATGGATCACAGCGGGCACGGCATGACCACGGATCTGCCGCCGTTCACGCTGGGGCGGGGCCTGGAGTTCTCTCCCGACCTCTTCTTCCTGATCGGATGCCTGGCGGCGCTCGGTCTGTACGGGTGGGGCGTGGCGCGCCTGCGGCGCCGCGGTGACGCGTGGCCGGTGAGCCGGACGGTGTTCTTCGCCGTCGGCGTGCTGTCGGTCGCGCTCATGATGTGCACCAAGCTCAACGACTACGGCATGGTCATGTTCAGCGTGCACATGGTGCAGCACATGGTGATCTCCATGCTGTCGCCGATCCTGCTGCTGCTCGGCGCGCCGGTGACCCTCGCGCTGCGGGCGCTGCCGGTGGCGGGCCGGGGTTCGACGGGGCCGCGCGAGCTGCTCCTGAAGCTGCTGCACAGCCGCTACATGCGGGTGATCACGCACCCGGCGTTCACGATCTCCATGTTCATCGCGAGCCTCTACGGGCTGTACTTCTCGCCGCTCTTCGACTTCCTGATGGGCTCGAAGGCCGGGCACATCGGCATGATGGTGCACTTCCTGATGGTGGGCCTGATCTTCTTCTGGCCGATCATGGGCGTGGACCCGGGACCGCACCGGCCGGGGTACGTGATGCGGATGCTGGAGCTGTTCGCGGGCATGCCGTTCCACGCGTTCTTCGGCATCGCGATGATGATGGCGACGCAGCCGATGGTGGACGCGTACAGGAACCCGCCGGCCTCGCTCGGCATCGACGCCCTCGCCGACCAGAACGCGGCGGGCGGCATCGCCTGGGCGTTCAGCGAGATCCCGTCCGTCCTCGTCCTGATCGCCCTGGTCTACCAGTGGTACCACTCCGAGCAGCGGCAGGCGGTCCGCAAGGACCGGGCCGCGGACCGGGACGGCGACAAGGAGCTGGAGGCGTACAACGCGTATCTGGCCTCGCTCCAGGCGAAGAGCCGCTGACTCTTCCCTCATGGACCGCCCCCGGGTCCGGTGCCGCTCGCGGCGCCGGACCCGGTCCGCGTCTCCGGGCCGGCGTCGCGGCCTCCGGTCCGTGTCCGGGACCGGCCTCCCGGCACCCGGTGCGCGCTCCGGCGCACGCCGGAGCGTCCGGGGAGTAGCGCGCGCCCCTCTCGCGGGGTCACGATGGGCGGGACGGCTTCCGCGGCCCCGGTCGCCCCGGTCGGGAGGAGGCGGACCGATGTCCGGTCCCACGAAGACGATGACGGTGCTCACCTGCGTCGCGCTGGTGCTGACGACGGCCTACACGGTGGCGCTCGGCAGCAGCGGCTGGCTCTGGTTCGGGCTGGTGGTGCTGGTCGTGGCGACGATCGGGATGGCGGCGGCGGACAGCGCCGCACCGCCGCCCCCTCCACGCCCTCGGCCCCAGGGGCCCGCCCGCCCGTGAGCGGCCCGCCGGTCCGGCGCGCCCCGCCGTGTCCCTGCCCCGTCGCGGCCCTTACCCCTTCGGGGCCAGGACGATCCAGACCTGGCCGGTGGCGAAGGGCAGGGGCGCGCCGTCCGGGGTCGTGAACGTCGTACCGGACGCGGCCGACGGGCGGGACCAGCGGGCCTCGTAGGAGCGGCCGTCGCGCAGGACGAGCGCGGTTCCGCTGCCGACGGTCTCGCTGTACGGGGAGACCGAGCCCAGCCGGTCGTGGAAGCGGGAGGGGCGGATCGTGACGCGCTGGACGACGACCGTCTCGGGGGTGAGCGGGCCCGTGTCGGTGGCGCGGGCCTCGCGGCCGTCCATGGCCACCCGCCAGGCGCGGTCGGCGGCGGACCAGGTGAAGGTGTAGCGGGCCGCGGGGTAGCGGACGGTCGAGCTCGTGACGGGGGTGCCGCCGGGCGGGGCGGGCCCGAAGCGGAAGCCGATGTCACGGGCGTCGCCGGCCCCGGGGGCCGCGGCGAGGGCCCGGCCGGGGCGGACGTAGAGGTTGTGCGGGACGGGACGGACGGAGGAGCGCCGGAAGGCCCCCGGGGCGGTGCCCTCGGAGACCAGGTGCAGGGGCGCGGCCCGGAGCAGCGGGTTCAGGGCGGACTGGGCTCCGGAGTAGGCGAGGACCGGGCGGCCGAAGTCGCCGAGTAGCGCGATGTCGGACTCGCGGGCGCTGCGGACGGGTCCGGTGAGGTCGGGGAGGTGCGAGGAGTAGACGGCCAGGAGCCGGGTCACACCGCCCTCGACCTGCTCGACGTAGACGAGGTCGGCCGCGCCGAGGCCGGTCTGCGGGCGGGCCGCAGGCACGTTGTCGATCTTGACGGCCAGGACGGGGGCCGGCCGCGCGGGGAGACCCGTGAAGGGCGAGAGGCCCGCGGGCGTGGTGGGTGCCGTGGGGCTCGCGGGGGTGGTCGGGGTGGCGGGCGCGGTCGTCGGCGTGGGGCTCGGCTCCGGCGGGCCCGTGCCGGAGCAGCCGTACAGCCCGGCCGCCGTCAGCGCGCACAGCAGCGCGGTGAGGACGCGGCCGGGGCACCTGGCCCCGCGCTCGCCTGTCATGTGACGCTCCTCCACCAGTGGACCACGGGCCCGCGGGGGGATACAACGGGCGTGACGGACGTCGAACGGGGGTCGCGCGTGTTCTACCAGCTGATGAAGCACGTCCTGCTCGGACCGCTCCTCAGGCTGCTGTTCCGGCCGCGGATCGAGGGGCTGGAGCACATACCGGAGGACGGGGCCGCGATCGTGGCGGGCAATCACCTCTCCTTCTCCGATCACTTCCTGATGCCGGTCGTCCTGGACCGGCGGATCACCTTCCTCGCGAAGCAGGAGTACTTCACGGGGCCGGGCCTCAAGGGCCGGCTGACGGCCGCCTTCTTCCGCGCCGCCGGGCAGATCCCGGTCGACCGGTCCGGGAAGGAGGCCGGCAGGGCGGCGATCCGGGAGGGGCTCGGCGTCCTCGGCCGCGGTGAACTCCTGGGGATCTACCCCGAGGGGACGCGCTCGCACGACGGACGGCTGTACAAGGGCAAGGTGGGCGTGGCGGTGATGGCGCTGACCGCCGGGGTCCCGGTGGTGCCCTGCGCGATGGTGGGGACCTTCGAGATCCAGCCGCCGGGGAAGGTCGTGCCGAGGATCCGCAGGGTGACCATCCGGTTCGGGGAGCCGCTGGACTTCTCGCGCTTCGCCGGGCTGGGCGGGGAGAAGGCCGTGGTCCGCGCCGTGACGGACGAGATCATGTACGAGATCCTCCGTCTGTCGGGCCAGGAGTACGTGGACGAGTACGCGGCGGTGGTGAAGGCCGCGGAGTCCGGCGGATCCACCTCGGCGGAATAGTTCCCGCGGGGGTCACGCCGAGGGCGGATCCGCGCACGGCGCAATGCCCTGGGCCGGGGCCCGGCGCACCTCTAGCGTCGCCTTCATGACCAAGGGAAACGCGTTCGTGCTGGGTGCGACGGGACAGGTGGGGCGGGCGGCCGTGCGGGCGCTCGTCGCGGACGGCTGGGAGGTGACGGCCGCCTCGCGGGGCGGCGCCGGGGACGACGGATGGCCGGGGGAGGTCCGCCCGGTCCGGCTCGACCGGAACGAGGAGGGCGCGCTGGCGGAGGCGCTCGGCGGGGGCACCGACGTCCTGGTGGACGTGGTGGCGTACGACGCGCGGCACGCCGCCCAGTTGACCGGGCTCGCGGGCCGCATCGGCTCCGCGGTGGTGATCTCCAGCGGGGCGGTGTACGAGGACGCGCAGGGACGCAGTTTCGACACCCAGGACCGGCCGGACGGCTTTCCGCGCTACCCGGTGCCGATCCCCGAGTCCCTGGCGACGGTGGCCCCGGGCGAGGGCACGTACGGCACCCGGAAGATCGCCCTGGAGCGGGCGCTGACGGACGCCGCCGAGCTGCTGCCGACGACGCTGCTCCGGGCGGGCGCGATCCACGGACCGCACTGCCGGTCGCCGCGCGAGCTGTTCTTCGTGAAGAGGTCCCTCGACCGGCGCCCGGTGCGGGTGCTCGCGTACGGCGGGGCGTCCCGGTTCCATCCGGCGCACGTGGACAACCTGGCCGAGCTGATCCGGCTCGCCGCGGCGAAGCCGGGCACGCGGGTGCTGAACGCGGCCGACGGGGAGGCGCCGACGGTCGCCGAGATCGCCACCGCCGTCGACGCGGTCGTGGGCGTGGAGAGCGAGCTGGTGCTCGTGGACGGGCCGCCGCCGGTGGGCGTCGTGGGCGAGACGCCCTGGGGCCTGGACGCGCCGATCGTGTACGACATGACGGCGGCGGAGCGCGCGCTGGGCTACCGGCCGGTGGTGGGGTACGCGGAGTCGCTGCCGGCGACGGTGGAGTGGCTGGCGGAGCGGCTCGCGGGACGGGAGTGGCTGGAGGCGTTCCCGAACCTCGCCAAGTACGGGCAGGACTGGTTCGACTACGCGGCCGAGGACGCCTGGCTGGCCTCGCGCTGACGGCGGAAGGGGCGGGCCGTCCGACGGCCCGCCCCTCCCTCACCCGGTTCCGGGAGGTGTTACGGCTTCGGAGTGGCGTGCGGGGCGCACACCTGGTCCGTCGCGTCGACCTTGCCGGTCAGCAGGTACGTCTCGACCTTCGGGTTGATGCAGGGGTTCACCAGACCGGTGACGCCGTGCGAACCCGCGCCCTTCTCGGTGATGAGGCGCGAACCCTTGAAGCGCTTGTGCAGCTCGACCGCGCCGACGTACGGCGTGGCCGCGTCACGCTCGGACTGGACGATGAGCACCGGCGGAAGGCCCTTGCCGGTCTTGACCTGGGTCGGCTTCTGCGAAGGCCCGGACCAGGTGGCGCACGGCAGGTTCATCCAGGCGTTCGCCCAGGTCATGAACGGGTACTGCTCGTGGAGGCGGGAGTTGTCGCGGTCCCACTTCCGCCAGCTCGTCGGCCAGGGCGCGTCCGCGCACTCGACGGCGGTGTAGACGGCGTTGCCGTTCTCCGACGCGGCGTTGCCCGCGGTGTCGGTGAGGTCCGCGGCGGCCCCGTCGATGAGCGGCTGCGGGTCACCGGCGGCGTAGGCGCTCCAGGCCTGGGCGACCGGGGCCCACGAGGAGTCGTAGTACGGGGCGCTCTGGAAGAAGCCGATGAGCTCGGCCGGTCCGACCTTGCCGCCCAGGGGCGCCTTCTTGGCGGCGGCGCGCAGGGTCACCCACTGCTGCTGGACCTTCGCCAGGGTGTCGCCGAGGTGGTAGGTGGCGTCGTTCTGGGCGACCCAGTTCATCCAGTCCTTGAGGCGACCCTCGAAGGCGATGTCCTGCTCCAGGTTGGCCTGGTACCAGATGTTGCTCTTCGCCGGGTTGACCACGCTGTCGACGATCATGCGGCGCACGTGGTCCGGGTACAGCGTGCCGTAGACGGCGCCCAGGTAGGTGCCGTAGGAGACGCCGATGAAGTTGAGCTTCTTCTCGCCGAGCGCGGCCCGGATGACGTCGAGGTCACGGGCGGTGTTGCGCGTCGTCATGTGCGGCAGCATGGCGCCGCTCTTCTCGGCGCAGCCCTTGGCGTACTCGGCGGCCAGCTTGCGCTGGGCGAGCTTGTCCGCCTCGCTGTCCGGGACCGGGTCCGCCTTGGGGCCCTTGACGAACTCGGTCGGGTCGACGCAGGAGATGGGCGCCGAGTGGCCGACACCGCGCGGGTCGAAGCCCACGAAGTCGTACGCCTTCGCCGTGTTCACCCAGAGCGCGCTCTTGGTGGTGACCCGGCGCGGGAAGCGCAGGCCGGAGCCGCCGGGGCCGCCCGGGTTGTAGAGCAGCGCGCCCTGGCGCTCGCCCGCGGTGCCGGTGGACTTGGCGCGGTCCACCGCGATCTTGATGGTCTTGCCGTTGGGCTTGGCGTAGTCGACCGGGACCGTGACCCAGCCGCACTGGATCGGCTTCTCCAGGCCCCAGTCGGCCGGACAGTCCTGCCAGTCGATGCCGGCCTGGGCGGCCCGGGCGGCGGCCACGGCCGCGCCGCGCGCCTCGTCGTCACGGTCGTGGCCGGTGGCGGCGCCGGCGGTGGGCGCCGCCAGCGCGGTCGCCATGAGCGTGCCCGCTATCAGAGTGCCGGCCGAGCCGAGCACTGCTGTGCGTCTCAATGGTCCTCCCCCAGAAGGAGTCTGTGTGTCCGGGGGATCCTTTCGCTCTTGGGGCTCGCGATGAAAGAGCGAACACCTGTTTCTTTGCCGAACCAATAACCGGTGAGCGGTGTACCGCTGAGCGGTGAACGTGCGGAGACGGTCAGAACGGGGCGAGTCCGGCAAGTGCTTCGTCGAGGACGCGGCGCAGCGTGAGCGCGTCCGGTGCGACGGCGGTGACGAGGGCGGCGGGCCCGGCGAGCGGGCCGGCCACGGCGTTCTCCCCGTACAGCCGCGTCTCCACCGGCTTCTCGGCGAACGCCGGGTCGACGACGAGAAGTTGCCCGGTGGCCCGGTGGCCGCCGAGGACCGCTCCGCCGTCCCAGCCGCCGGGCGCGCCCGGCCCGAAGGCGAGCTCCTGGTCGAGCAGGGGCCGGCCGGCGCGGCGGACGGTGAGGCGGGTGGCGAGGGTGCCGGGCGGCTCACCGTGCCGGCCGAGTACCTGCTCCTCGCGGAGGACGAGCCGTGCCGTGGGGGCGAGGTCGACGGTGGTGCGCATCCGCAGGTGCGAGCCGGCGGCGGACACGAGCTGTTCCGGCAGCCAGCGCAGCACCGCCCCGTCGCCGACGGAGATCCGGACGTCGTACGCGGCGGGGTCGTTGCTCCGCCCCGGCAGGGCCAGGGTGGCGGCGGCCGAGTCGACCTGGAGCCGGGCCCCGTCCCGTACCTCGGTCTCGATCGCGAGCCGGTCGCCGCCGAGCGGGGCGCTCATCGCCCCGACGACGGTGACCCGGGTGTACGGTCCGGCGGCCCGGGTGCGGCGCAGGGCGAGGGGGCCGTCGCTCACCAGGAGCGGCAGTCCGCCGTCGGCGTCGGCGGCGATCCGGGCGGTGGCGCGCAGGCTCACGCGGTCCACGCCGCGAGCTGTGCGCGGACCCAGTCGGCGACGGGCGCGACGCCGTTCTCGCCGCGCAGCGAGGTGAAGGCGACGGGCAGTTCGCCGCGCTGCGCCTTGGCGTCGTGGGCCATCCGCTCCAGGTCGGAGCCGACGTGCGGGGCGAGGTCGGTCTTGTTGATCACGAGGAGGTCGGCGGTGGTGACGCCGGGGCCGCCCTTGCGCGGGATGTCGTCGCCGCCCGCCACGTCGATGACGAAGATCTGGGCGTCGACGAGTCCCTTGGAGAAGGTGGCGGTGAGGTTGTCGCCGCCGGACTCGACGAGGATGAGGTCGAGCGGCCCGACGGTGTCCTCCAGGTCCTCCACGGCCTCCAGGTTGGCGGAGATGTCGTCGCGGATGGCGGTGTGCGGGCAGGCCCCGGTCTCCACGGCCTGGATCCGCTCGGGCGGCAGGACGGCGTTGCGGAGCAGGAACTCGGCGTCCTCGCGGGTGTAGATGTCGTTGGTGACGACGGCGAGGGAGAGGGTGTCGCGCAGGTCCCGGCAGAGGGCGGCGACCGTGGCGGTCTTGCCGGAGCCGACCGGTCCCCCGAGGCCGATGCGCAGCGCGCGGCGGGTGCCGTCGGGGCGGTGGGCGTCGGCGGAGACGGCGCCGTGGTGGGTGTGGGCGTGGTCGAGGTGCATGGGGGGCTCCAGGATTCTCAGGAGGCGGTGCTCAGGAGGCGGTGCGCGGGCGCGGCGCTCACGACGCGAAGAGGCGGACGGGCCAGGCCGCGTGCTGTTCGGCCATGAGGTCGAGCAGCGGTGCGGAGGCGGCGGGCAGGGCGTCGATCCCCTCCCGGGCGGCCGCGGCGGCGCGCTCGGCCACCTGGTCCATCTCGGGTGCGAGGCGGGCCAGGACGGCGGTGGCCTGGTAGGGGTCGAGGCTCAGGAGGCGGACGACGGCGGTCGCCGGTCCGCCGACCGTCTCGTACGCGACGCAGTGCGCCGCGTCCTCGGGGGCGAGCCCTGCGGCACGGGCGGCGGTGCCCAGGACGACGGGCTGGTGCGCGCCGCGCGGGAACGCGGCGGCGAGCGCGTCGAGTTCGGGGCTCGGCCAGGTGGCGCGGGCGGCCCGCATCAGCTGCCGGCCGAGTCTGCGGGCGGCGGCGCGCAGGGCCGGAGAGGGGGTACGGGCGTCGGCCGCCGCGTCGAGCTCGTACGGGTCGAGTCCGTGCGCGGCTCCCGCGGCGAGCGCGGCGGAGGTGAGGCCCGTGGTGTGCAGGCGGCCTCGGCAGAAGGTCTCCAGGCCGGCGGCGTCCTCGATGCGGCCGGCCCGGACGGCGGCCTCGGCGCCGCCGGAGTGGGCGTGCCCGCCGGCGGGGAATCGCCCGTCGGCGAGCACGAGGAGGGTCGCGCGCGACATCAGAAGAGGAAGTAACGCTGGGCCATGGGCAGTTCGGCGGCGGGGGCCGGTTCGACCGTCTCGCCGTCGATGCTGACCGAGAACGTGTCGGCGTCGACCTCGACCCGGGGCAGTGCGTCGTTCTCGCGCATGTCGGCCTTGGTGACCCGCCGGGTGGAGCCGATGGGGGCGAACTCCTTGTGGACGCCGAGCTTCTGGGGCAGGTCGTCCTCGATCGCCGCCTGCGCCACGAAGTTGATCGAACCGGCGGCCGCGGCGCGGCCGAGGGAGCCGAACATCGGGCGGGGCAGGATCGGCTGCGGCGTGGGGATGGAGGCGTTGGCGTCGCCCATCTGCGCGTAGGCGATCTGGCCGCCCTTCACGACGACGAGGGGCTTCACGCCGAAGAAGGCGGGCTCCCAGAGGACCAGGTCGGCGAGCTTGCCGGGCTCGACCGAGCCGACGAGGTGGCCCATGCCCTGGGCGACGGCCGGGTTGATCGTGTACTTGGCGACGTAGCGGCGGGCCCGGTGGTTGTCGGCGGCGCCGTCGCCGGGCAGGGCGCCGCGGCGCTTCTTCATGACGTGGGCGGTCTGCCAGGTCCGCATGATCACCTCGCCGATCCGGCCCATGGCCTGGGAGTCGGAGGAGATGATCGAGATGGCCCCCAGGTCGTGGAGGACGTCCTCGGCGGCGATGGTGGAGGGCCGGATGCGGGACTCGGCGAAGGCGAGGTCCTCGGGGACGGCCGGGTTGAGGTGGTGGCAGACCATCAGCATGTCGAGGTGTTCCTCGATGGTGTTGACGGTGTGCGGCCGGGTCGGGTTGGTCGAGCTGGGCAGCACGTACGGCTCGGAGACGACCGTGATGATGTCGGGGGCGTGCCCGCCGCCGGCGCCCTCGGTGTGGTACGCGTGGATGGTGCGTCCGGCGATGGCGGCGAGGGTGTCGCCGACGAAGCCCGCCTCGTTCAGGGTGTCGGTGTGGATGGCGAGCTGGGCGCCCGTCTCCTCGCAGACGCCCAGGCAGGCGTCGATGACGGCGGGGGTGGCCCCCCAGTCCTCGTGGATCTTGAAGCCGAGGGCGCCGCCGCGCAGCTGGGAGTGCATCGCCTCCCGGGACATCGTGTTGCCCTTGCCGAGCAGGCCGATGTTGACGGGGAAGGTGTCCAGGGCCTCGAACATCCGGGCCATGTGCCAGGGGCCGGGCGTGATCGTGGTGGCCTTGGTGCCCTCGGCCGGTCCGGTGCCGCCTCCGACGAGGGTGGTCACTCCGGTGGCGAGGGCCTGCTCGACGACGGTCGGCGAGATGAAGTGGACGTGGGTGTCGACGGCGCCGGCGGTGACGATGCGGCCGTTGCCGACGATGATCTCGGTCTCGGGGCCGATGACGAGGTCGGGGTGGACCCCGTCCATCGTGTCGGGGTTGCCGGCCTTGCCGAGGGCGGTGATGCGGCCGTCCCGGATGCCGATGTCCGCCTTGACGACGCCCCAGTGGTCGATGACCACGGCGCCGGTGATGACGGTGTCGGGAGCGCCCTCGGCGCGGGTGGTGCGGGCCTGGCCCATGGACTCGCGGATGACCTTGCCGCCGCCGAAGACGGCTTCCTCACCCGCGCGGCCGGGGCCGCCGCAGCGGTCCTCCTCGATCTCGACGAGGAGGTCGGTGTCGGCGAGCCGGATGCGGTCGCCGGCGGTGGGGCCGAACAGGTCGGCGTAGACGGCGCGGTGGAGGTCAGGCACGGTCGCCGTCCTTGTCCTGTCGGGTGGTCTCGGAGGAGCCGGGGGCGTCGAGGGGGCCGGCGGTCTCGCCGCGCAGGCCGGGGACGATCCGGCGGCCGGCGATCGGCACGAGCTCGACCTCGACGGGGATGCCGGGCTCGAAGCGGACGGCGGTGCCCGCGGCGATGTGCAGCCGCCGCCCGCGGGCGGCGGCGCGGTCGAACTCCAGGCCGGGGTTGACCTCGGCGAAGTGGTAGTGGGAGCCGACCTGGACGGGCCGGTCGGCGGCGTTGAGCACGGTCAGGCGGGTGACGGGGCGCCCCTCGTTGAGGGCGACGGGACCGTCCGCGTACAGGATCTCTCCGGGGATCATCTGCGGCCGCCCCTCAGATGATCGGGTCGTGGACGGTGACGAGCTTGGTGCCGTCCGGGAAGGTGGCCTCGACCTGGACGTCGTGGATCATCTCGGGGATGCCTTCCATGACCTCGTCGCGGGTGAGCACCTTGCGCCCGGAGGCCATCAGCTCCGCGACGGTGCGGCCGTCGCGGGCGCCTTCCAGGATGTGGGACGTGAGGAGTGCGACGGCCTCGGGGTGGTTGAGCCGCACACCGCGGGCCCGGCGCTTCTCGGCCACGTCGGCCGCCACATGGATGAGCAGGCGCTCCTGCTCGTGCGGGCTCAGTTGCACTCTTCCACCTCACAGTCGTCGACCGGGACGGGACCCGGACAGCTGCGGACCCTACCGACCGTCAACACTTTGTTGAACTGCGGAGATGCGGTGCGCGGCAAGACATTGCACGTTAGGGCGGAAGTTTTTCCGGCTGGTTAACTCGGACTTTGCGATCTCATGATCATCAAGCCGGAGTGGTCCCCTTCGGTACGGACATCGACATCAGGCCACGCAGTCCGTCCTCCAGGACCTCGACCGCCACGTCGCCGAAGAGCGCCTGCTGGGCGATGAAACCCTGGGCGGTGGCGATGAGGGTGCGTGCCACATGGTCGGAAGGGACGTCGGCGCGCAGCAGACCGCTCTCCCGGTACGCGGTCACGAGCCCGGTCCAGGCGACCCGCATGCCGTCGTAGCCCTCGACGAGGGTCCGGGCCAGCTCCTCGTTGCGCAGGGTCTCGGTCCACACCTGGATGATCAGGCGCGCGAAGGCCTGCCGGTCGGCGCCCTCGACCCGCTCCTCCAGGAAGAGCCGGAGGACCGCGCCGAGCAGGACGTCCGGGGTGGGCGGCGGCGTGGCGCGGGAGGCCTCCTCGAAGGCGGCCCGGATCGAGGTGAAGGCCTCGGTGGCGATGGCCCCGATCAGCTCCTCCTTGCCGCGGAAGTAGCGGTAGACCGCCCCTGCGGACAGCCCCACCTCCGCGAGCACGTCCTGCATGGACGTCGCGTGGAAGCCGTTGCGGGCGAAGCAGCGCGCGGCGCCGTCGAGGATCTGGCGCCGGCGGGCGTCGAGGTGTTCCTGGGAGACACGTGCCATGGCCCGAACCTAAAACGAATGTTCATTCTTGACAACTTCCAAGGGGCGGCGCACGCTGGGCCCGCAGTAAAACGAACGATCCTTCTCTTTGAATCGAGGCCGTCATGTCCGCCGCCACCGCCCCCTCGGCCGCCGTCGGGCGCAGAACCCTCGCGGTCCTCCTGCTGATACCCGTCGTCGCCGCCCTGGTCCTCGCGGTCTTCGCCTGGCCCGCCGCGCGCATCGCCCCCCGCGACCTGCCGATCGGCGTGGCCGGGCCCGCCGCCGCGGCCGAGGCGGTCGAGCGGGGGCTCGGGCGGCACGCCGGGGCCTTCGAGATCCACCGGTACGCGGACGCCGGCGCCGCCCGGGCCGCGATCGAGGACCGCGACGTGTACGGAGCCGTCGTCGTCACCCCGGGCGGTACGGAGCTCCTGACGGCCTCGGCGGGCAGCCCCGTCGTGGCCGGACTGCTGCGCGAAGCCGTGACCGCGCAGGCCCCGGCGGGTGCACCGGTCGCGGTGACGGACGTGGTCGCGGCACCTGCGGGCGACCCGCGCGGCGCCGTGCTCGGCGCGAGCCTGCTGCCCCTGGCCCTCGCCGGGGCGGCCACGGGCGTCGTCACGGTCCTGCTGGGTCTGCGCGGCGCACGTGCCGCGGCGGTCCTGGCGGGCGCGTCGGCGCTCGCGGGGCTCGTGGGCGCGGCGCTCGCCGACAGCTGGCTCGGCGCGCTGACCGGTGACTGGTGGGCCGAGGCCGGGATCCTCGGCCTGACCGTGCTGGCGATCGGCTCGGCCTTCGCGGGGCTCGCGACGCTGCTGGGGAAGCCCGGCTTCGGGCTCGGGGCCGCCCTGACGATCCTGCTCGGCAACGCGTTCTCGGGGATGTCGAGCGCGCCGGAGCTGCTGCCCACCGGCGTGGGTGCGCTCGGCCAGTGGCTGCCCCCGGGCGCCGCGGGCTCGGCCCTCCGGTCGGTCTCCGCCTTCGACGGCGCGGCGGCGGGCCGCCCCGTCCTGGTCCTCGCCCTCTGGGCGGCGGCGGGCCTGGCCGCGACCGCGCTGGGCGCCCGGCGCCGGACGGAGGCGGCTCCCGCGCCGGAGCGGGTCCCCGCGCCGGTGCCGGTGAACTGAGACCGCACCCCCCGACGGCCGCGTACCCCCGCTGTAGCGGACGGGGGTGCGCGGCTTCTTCGTGCCCCGCGCCGGGAGAGCCCGTCAGGAGGCGCCGGGATCGCGGTGGTGGGCGGCGATGCCGAAGCGGCGCTGTTCGCCGGGAGCGGAGTCGACCGGGCGCAGGGAGGAGAGCGAACTGACCACCTGCTCGTCGGCGGGCTTCTCGGCAGCCTCGAGTTCCTCCAGGTCAGCGGCGGAGACCAGGGCGACGAGCGGCTTCCCGTGGCGGGTGACGACGACGCGTTCGCCGCCGTAGACGACGCGGTTGATGAGGTCGGCGAGCTCTGCCCGCGCTTGCGTCACCGGGATCTCGTAGGTCATGCTCCTCATCTTACGGCCTGTACGTCCTGTACATTTTTTACAGACAGCTGGAGGTGCTCAGCCATGGACGCCCGCTACGTCCTGCCCGAGTTCACGGAGCGGACCGGTTTCGGTGCACGGACCCTCGACCCGTACTCGAAGCTCCTGGAAGGCCGGATCGTCTTCCTCGGCACGCCGATCGACGAGATCTCGGCCAACGACGTCATCGCACAGTTCCTGCACCTCGATCACGCGGCCCCCGGCCAGGACATCTCGCTCTACATCAACTCCCCCGGCGGCTCGATCACCGCCATGACCGCGATCCACGACACGATGCGGACGCTCCACTGCGACGTGGCGACCACCTGCCTGGGCCAGGCCTCCTCCACCGCCGCCGTCCTGCTCGCCGCCGGCACCCCGGGCAAGCGGCTCGCCCTCCCCGGCGCCCGCGTGACCCTGCGTCAGCCGGCCATGGACGAACCCCTCCAGGGGCAGCCGAGCGACCTCGACATCCACGCGCGCGAGCTGCTGCGGCTGCGCGCCCTGGTGGCCGGGATGCTCACCGAGTACACCGGGCGGAGCCGGGAGCGGATCGACGCCGACATCGACCGCCTCACCGTCCTGGACGCGCCGGCGGCCGTCGCGTACGGCCTGGTGGACCACGTGATCACGAGCCGGCGCGACGCCGGCGCGGCGCGGTGAGCCGGCCGTGGTGCCCGAGCTGCCGCCGCTGCCCGCGCTGACGCGGGCCGAGGGCGAGTTGGTCGACGCCTACCTCGAAGTCGTCGACCTCCTGGGGAGGATCAACCCGTCCAGGGGCACGCACACCTACGGGGCGCTGCGGGCGGCGCAGGCCCTGGTGGGGCGCGCGGAGGCGCTGCTCGGGGCCCTGACGCTCATGCACGTGCGGGGCGAGAGCGAGGTGCACGCGGACACCCTGGCGCGCGCGCTGAGGGTGCTGGACGGAGAGCGCCGCACCGGCCGCGTCACGGTCCCCCGCACACCCGAGAGTTGACATTCCGGCATGTCGTGTCGAGGTCCGGACGGCCGACGCGGATCGCAGGATCGCTCCCCCGTTCGGCGTAGTCGACGAGTCGACAATGGTGTGGGGTGAGTTGCGCAACAGGTGTACACATCTGGCGGAATAGGGCATTCCGTTGCTGGTGCGGGGCTCGTGGGCCAAACCTCCGACGATCACGAAAGCAGCCTGTCCACCCGAATGGATCAGTCGTGAGGAGCCTCACATATCGCCGTTTCAGCTCGGATTTCGCCCTCGTTGTGGGTCAAGATCCCTGTCGACGACAAGCCCCCGCCATCCGAGGCGGGGCGGTCCGGGCGGACGCCGAGTCCTGCCGCTGTCCCGGATGTCTGGTCGACAGGAGTGGATCGGCAGGAGTGGAGGACCCGAGCAGTACGGGACGTACGCGCTGTTTCCGCAGCGGGGCCGTCCCTTGGGGTGAAGCCGCAGCCGCGGCCGGGCATCTTCGCCAGCCCGAACCCGACAGGTCATCCTTCGCAGGCGGCTGACGAAGGGTTGCGCATGACTGCGCAGATGCACGTCCCGTCCCTGCTGTCCCGGGCCGGAGCCGTCTCGGCTCTCACCCTCGCCGCCGTCGGCGGCACGATGCTCGCACCCGGTGCGGCGTCGCAGGCCCAGGCGGCAACCACCTACGCGAACAAGGCACTGAGCGTCGCCGCGTCCAAGAAGGGAGCCCCGTACCGGTACGGGAGCGCCGGACCCTCCAGGTTCGACTGCTCCGGTCTGACGCTCTACGCGTACAAGAAGGCGGGCAAGTCGCTGCCCCGCACCGCGCAGCAGCAGTACAACAAGACCCGGCACATCTCCGCGTCCAGCAGACAGAAGGGGGACCTGGTCTTCTTCCACTCCGGCGGGAGCGTCTACCACGTGGGCATCTACGCCGGAAGCGGCAGGATCTGGCACTCGCCCAAGACGGGGTCCTGGGTGAAGCTCGACAAGATCTGGACGTCGAAGGTCTCCTACGGCCGCGTCCGATGACGCCCGCCGGGCACTGACCGGCCCGGGGGCGCGGTGGCGCCGCCGCACCCCCGGGCCGGGGCGTCAGGCGTACGAGGCGGCCGTCCGGGTCCACGGCAGGGTGATCCAGACCGTCTTGCCGCCCTCCTCGGTCGGAGTGACCGAGAGCCGGCCGCCCGCCTCGGCGGCCAGGGACCGGATGATGACCATGCCCCGGCCGTTGTCCTGCTGGACCGCCGCCGGGAGCCGGCGGGGCCACCGCGGATGGCTGTCGGTGACCCCGATGTGCAGGCGCTCCTCGCGCTCCAGGCGGACGTCGACCGTGAAGGTCGGCGACTGGCCGAAGGTGTGCACGACCGCGTTGGTGGCCAGTTCCGAGACCATCAGGCGGATCGCGTCCGCCAGGTCGTCGGCACCGTCCAGGCCCCACCCGTCGAGGACCTCCGCGACGTACCGCCGGGCCGTGGGGACCGACGCGGGGTCGCTCGGCAGCGTGACGGATGCTTCCTGGTGGTCTGCCATGGCGACGCTGTCCCTTTCCCGCCGGGGCTTCGGCCCCGGATCGCGCTTCGCGTCAGAGTCCCACCGATCCTGCCGCTCCGCCGGGCGTTCCACCAAGATATGTCCCCATCTGTCGCCCGAAGCGGTGAACTCTGCCGCCCGTGAACGACCTTGAGGCTCCCGACGGGATGTCAGACGGCCGGTGCGGTCCGCAGGATCGTCTCCACCGCGCGCCCGATCTCCGCGTCCGACAGGTCGGCCCGGGCCGTGAGCCGCAGCCGCGAGATGCCGTCCGGGACGGACGGGGGCCGGAAGCAGCCCACCGCGAGCCCCGCGTCGCGGCAGTCCGCCGCCCAGCGCAGCGCCGCCTCCGGGGAGGGCGCGTGGACCGAGACGACGGCCGCGTCGGGACGCGCCGCGGTGAGGCCGGCCTCCGTGAGAAGCCGGTGGAGGGTGGTGGCGACCGTACGCGCCCGCCCGGCCAGGCCCGGTTCGGCCGCGATCAGACGCAGGCTCGCCAGCGCGCCGCCCGCGGCGGCCGGGGCGAGCCCGGTGTCGAAGATGAAGGTGCGGGCCGCGTTCACCAGGTGCTCGATCACCCGGGCCGGGCCGAGGACGGCCCCGCCCTGGCTGCCGAGGGACTTGGAGAGGGTCAGGGTGGCGACGACGTCCTCGTCGCCCGCGAGCCCGGCCTCGTGCGGGGCGCCGCGCCCGCCGTCGCCCAGGACGCCGAAGCCGTGGGCGTCGTCGACGACGAGTCCGGCGCCGTGCGCGCGGCAGGCGTCGGCGAGCTCGCGGAGCGGGGCCTTGTCACCGTCGACGGAGAAGACCGAGTCGCTGACGACCAGCGCCCGGCGCCCCGGGTGCGCGTCCAGGGTCTTGGCCACGGCCTCGGGGTCGGTGTGCGGGACGACGGCGGTCTCGGCACGCGCGAGGCGGCAGCCGTCGACGATCGAGGCGTGGTTGGAGGCGTCGGAGACGATCAGGGCGTCCCGGCCGCCGAGCGCGGTGAGCGCGGCGAGGTTGGCGGTGTAGCCGGACGAGAAGACCAGGGCCGCCTCGAAACCGCAGAACTCCGCCAGTTCGCGCTCCAGGCGGGTGTGCAGCCGGGTGGTGCCGGTGACGAGCCGCGAGCCGGTGGCACCGGCGCCCCAGCGCCTGGCCGCCTCGGCCGCCGCCTCGGTGACCTCGGGGCGGCGGGTGAGGCCGAGGTAGTCGTTGCCCGCCAGGTCCAGGAGGTCCGACTCGGCCGCGCGGGGCCGCAGCGTCCGCACGAGACCGGCCTCGGCCCGGCGGCGCGCCTCGGCGTCGGTCCAGTCGAAGGCGGTGCGGTGCGGGCCCGCGGCCGGCGCGTCGTCGTCCCGTGGCATGCGGCGATCCTTTTGTAGGCAGCGCACAGACCCTAACCGGAGGATGCCGAGGTCGGGATGTGGTCATCCACACACCTCGATCGGAGGCGTTTGTTCGGATCCTCCTTGGCCCGGGGGCGGGCGGTAGGCAAGGATCTCGGGTTATGGACCTCCTGAACACACTGGTGGAGAAGGGGCTGCGGCGCGAGCTGCCGACCCGTGAAGAAGCGCTCGCCGTCCTGGCGACCTCCGACGACGAACTGCTCGATGTGGTGGCGGCGGCCGGGAAGGTGCGCCGTCAGTGGTTCGGGCGCCGGGTCAAGCTCAACTACCTGGTCAACCTGAAGTCCGGTCTCTGTCCCGAGGACTGCTCGTACTGCTCGCAGCGGCTCGGCTCGAAGGCCGAGATCCTCAAGTACACGTGGCTGAAGCCGGACGAGGCCTCGCAGGCCGCGGCGGCGGGCGTCGCGGGCGGCGCGAAGCGGGTCTGCCTGGTGGCCAGCGGCCGCGGTCCGACGGACCGGGACGTGGAGCGCGTCGGGAAGACCATCGAGGCGATCAAGGAGCAGAACGAGGGCGTCGAGGTGTGCGCCTGCCTCGGTCTGCTCTCGGACGGCCAGGCGGAGCGGCTGCGGGAGGCCGGCGCCGACGCGTACAACCACAACCTGAACACCTCCGAGGCGACGTACGAGGGCATCACCAAGACCCACACGTACGCCGACCGGGTGGACACCGTGCAGAAGGCGCACGCCGCCGGTCTGTCGGCCTGCTCGGGCCTGATCGCGGGCATGGGCGAGACCGACGAGGACCTCGTCGACGTCGTCTACGCGCTGCGCGAGCTCGACTCCGACTCGGTGCCGGTCAACTTCCTCATCCCCTTCGAGGGCACCCCGCTCGCCAAGGAGTGGAACCTCACCCCGCAGCGCTGCCTGCGGATCCTCGCGATGGTCCGGTTCGTCTGCCCCGACGTCGAGGTGCGGATCGCGGGCGGCCGTGAGGTGCACCTGCGCTCGATGCAGCCGCTGGCGCTGAACATCGCGAACTCGATCTTCCTCGGCGACTACCTGACCAGCGAGGGCCAGGCCGGCCAGGCCGACCTGGACATGATCGCGGACGCGGGCTTCGAGGTGGAGGGCGCGGGGACGACCACGCTGCCGAAGCACCGCGCGGACGCCCTCGCGGCGGCCGGCGCGACGGGCGGCTGCGGTACGGCGTCCTCGGCGGGCTGCGGCTCGGAGGCCGCGTCCGGCTGCGGCTCGCACGGCGAGGAGGGCGGCGGCTGCGGTCCCTGCGGCGGTCACGCGG
The DNA here is from genome assembly GCF_042733785.1 of Streptomyces sp. NPDC059695. Taxonomy (NCBI): domain Bacteria; kingdom Bacillati; phylum Actinomycetota; class Actinomycetes; order Kitasatosporales; family Streptomycetaceae; genus Streptomyces; species Streptomyces sp. NPDC059695. Next base: position 231,795 of record NZ_JBHWFF010000010.1, read on the forward strand.
CTCCGGCGGCGCCCGCCGCGAACGAGGCCCGCACCGACCTGGTGGCCGTGCGCCGCCGGGGCGCCGGGACGGACCTCGCGCCGAATGCGTGACGGCGACCCCCTCGGCAACGGCGAACTCCTCGCCCTGGACCGGGCGCACGTCTGGCATCCGTACGGCCCCATGCCGGGCCGTGCGGAGCCGCTGGTCGTCGCGTCCGCGTCCGGTGTGCGGCTCCGGCTCGCCGAACCCGCCGAGGGCCGGGACGAGTTGATCGACGGCATGTCCTCGTGGTGGTCGGCGGTCCACGGCTACAACCACCCCGTGCTCAACGAGGCGGTGAGCGGTCAGCTGGAGAAGATGAGCCACGTCATGTTCGGCGGGCTCACCCACGAGCCGGCCGTCCGGCTCGCCGCCCGGCTCGTGGAGATCACCCCGGAGCCGCTGCGGCACGTCTTCCTCAGCGACTCGGGCTCGGTCTCCGTCGAGGTCGCGGCCAAGATGTGCCTGCAGTACTGGCGTTCCCTGGGCCGTCCCGGGAAGCAGCGGCTCCTCACCTGGCGCGGCGGCTACCACGGCGACACCTGGCAGCCGATGTCGGTGTGCGACCCGGAGGGCGGGATGCACGAGCTGTGGACGGGGGTGCTCCAGCCGCAGGTCTTCGTGGACGCGCCGCCGGCCGCGTACGAGGAGTCGTACGCGGAGCTGCTGCGGAGCCGGATCGCCGAGCACGCGCACGAGCTGGCCGCGGTCATCGTGGAGCCGGTCGTGCAGGGCGCGGGCGGGATGCGCTTCCACGACCCGGCGTACCTCCGGGTGCTGCGGGAGGCCTGCGACGCGCATGACGTCCTGCTGGTCCTCGACGAGATCGCGACCGGTTTCGGCCGGACGGGCACGCTGTTCGCCGCCGACCAGGCCGGGATCTCCCCCGACGTGATGTGCGTGGGCAAGGCGCTGACCGGCGGCTATCTGTCGATGGCGGCCACCCTCTGCACCAGCCGGGTGGCCGACGGGATCTCGCGCGGCGAGGTCCCGGTCCTGGCGCACGGGCCGACGTTCATGGGGAACCCGCTGGCGTCGGCGGTCGCCCTGGCCTCGATCGACCTGCTCCTCTCGCAGGACTGGCAGGTCGAGGTCAAGCGGATCGAGACGGGGCTGCGGGACGGGCTCGCCCCGGCGGCCGGTCTCCCGGGCGTCCGCGAGGTGCGGGTGCTCGGCGCGATCGGCGTGGTCCAGCTCGACCACGAGGTCGACATGGCGGCGGCGACGCGCGCGGCGGTCCGGGAGGGCGTGTGGCTGCGCCCGTTCCGCGACCTGATCTACACGATGCCGCCGTACGTGACGGGCGACGAGGACCTGGCCCGGATCTGCGCGGCGGTGCGGGCGGCCGCGGCCGCGGGCTGACCACGGGCGGGACCGCGCCCGCGTGGGCGCGGTCCCGCCCGGCCGCCCCCCCCTGTACAGCAGTGAGAGAGGACATCTTCATGACCGTCATCGTCGTCAGCGGCACCGGCACCGAGATCGGCAAGACCGTCGTCACCGCGGCCGTCGCCGCCGTCGCCACGGCCGCCGGGCGGTCCGTCGCCGTCCTGAAGCCCGCGCAGACGGGCGTCGGGCCGGACGACCGGGGCGACGCGGACGAGGTCGTACGGCTCTCGGGCGCCGCGGCCTCCGCCGAGCTGGGCCGCTTCCCCGAGCCGCTGGCCCCCGGGACCGCGGCCCGCCGGGCGGGGCTCGCCCCGGTCGGCCCCCGGGAGGTCGCCGAGGCCGCCCGGAAGCTGGCGGACGCGCACGACCTGGTCCTCGTGGAGGGGGCGGGCGGGCTGCTCGTCCGCTTCGACGAGGAGGGCGGCACGCTCGCCGACGCCGCCGCGCTGCTCGGGGCTCCGGTCCTCGTGGTGGCCCCGGCCGGCCTGGGGACGCTCAACTCGGTGGCCCTGACGGCCGAGGCGCTGCGGGCCCGCGGGATCGAGCAGCTGGGCGTGGTCGTCGGCAGCTGGCCGGACGCACCGGACCTCGCGGCGCGCTGCAACCTCGTGGACCTGCCGCAGGCGGCGGGCGCTCCGCTGCTCGGGGCCGTACCGGAGGGGTCGGGGGCGCTGGACCCGGCGGAGTTCCGGGCGGCGGCGGGCGGCTGGCTGACGGCGGAGCTCGGCGGCGCCTGGGACGCGGAGGCGTTCGCGGAGGCGCAGGCGGCTCCGGTCTCCGTAGGCTGACGTCATGCGCGCACACGTTCAGGAGATCGTCTTCGACTGCGCGGCCCCGGCGGCGCTCGTCCGCTTCTGGGCCGGGCTCCTGGGCGGTGAGCCCGTCGACCGGAGCGAGGACTGGTCGTACGTGGATCCGCCGGAGTTCGTACGGATCGCCTTCCAGCGGGTGCCGGAGGGCAAGGCCGCGAAGAACCGGCTCCATCTCGACCTGGAGGTGCCGGACCCGGCACGGGCCGCCGAGGAGGCGCTGCCGCTCGGGGCGGTCACGGTCGGCGGGCTCGTCACCGACGAGCAGGGCTCCTTCCAGGTCATGCGGGACCCGGAGGGCAACGAGTTCTGCTTCGTGACGGGCTGAGGAGACCGACGATGACGCGCCACGGCTCGCCTCCACGGGTCCACCACCCGTGGTTCGCCCGCTTCTACGCCCGGTTCAGCGCCTCGGCCGACGCGCGGGGCGGGCTCGCCGCCCTGCGGACCGAGCTGCTCGCCGGGCTCTCCGGCCGGGTCGTGGAGATCGGCGCGGGGAACGGCCTGAACTTCGCGCACTACCCGGCCGGCGTCACCGGGGTCCTCGCCGTCGAACCGGAGGCACATCTGCGTGCTCTCGCCGAGGAGGCCGCGCGCCGGGCCCCGGTACCGGTCACCGTGGTGCCGGGCACCGCCGAGGCGCTGCCGGAGCCCGACGGGTCCTTCGACGCGGCGGTGGCCTCGCTGGTGCTGTGCACCGTACGGGACGTGCCGGCGGCCCTCGCCGAGCTGCGGCGGGTCCTGCGTCCCGGCGGCGAGCTGCGGTTCTTCGAGCACGGCGCGGCGGACACGCCCGGCCTCGCGCGGGTGCAGCGCGGCCTGGACCGCACGGTCTGGCCCCTGCTCTTCGGCGGCTGCCACACCTCCCGGGCGCCGCTCGCGGCGATCGGGACGGCCGGCTTCGACCTCGTCGCGCACCGCTCCTTCGACGTACCGGAGCAGGGCCCCCGGCTGCCGTCCTCTCCCTGTGTCCTGGGCACGGCCCGGCGGTGAACCCTGGCAGCGGGGGCGCCCGGCGTGATGGGATCGGGCCATGATCGATGTGAAGATTCGCGCCGCCCTGACCGACGAGGCGGAGGCCGTCCTGGAGTTCTGGCGGGAGTCCGCCGAGGGGACGTCCATCTCGGACGACGTGCGCGGGGTGACCCGGCTCCTGGAGCGCGATCCCGAGGCGCTGATCCTGGCCACGCTGCCCGACGGCCGGATCGTGGGGTCCGTGATCGCCGGCTGGGACGGCTGGCGGGCCTCGCTCTACCGGCTGGCCGTGCTGCCCTCGCACCGCCGGCAGGGCATCTCGACGGCGCTGCTGCGCGCGGCGGAGGACCGTTTCGCCGCACTCGGCGGGCGGCGCGCGGACGCGATGGTCCTGGTGGCGAACGAGACGGCGCACGCCGCGTGGGGGGCCGCGGGGTACGAGCGCCAGGAGCAGTGGCGCCGGTGGGTGAAGCCGTTCACCGCGTGAGCGGGCCCGGCCATCACCCCGCTTTGCCGATCCTTTACCATGGTCTCTCATCCCCCGACGACCGAAAGGTGTGAGCGTCCGCCCATGGGCGAGCCTCCCAGTAGCACTGGTTCCGACCATCGACATCGAGCGATCCCCCTCCCGCTGACTGATCATGGGACGGAGGTGAACCGATGACCGAAGTGCTTCTGCTCGTGGTGGCGCTCCTGCTCGCTCTCGCGTGCGGTGCGTTCGTCGCGGCCGAGTTCTCGCTGACCACGGTCGAGCGCGGCGAGCTCGAGGACGCCGTCGAGCGCGGCGAGCGGGGGGCCGCGAGCGCCCTCAAGGCCGTCCGCTCCCTCACCTTCCAGCTCTCCGGCGCGCAGCTCGGCATCACCGTGACCAACCTGGTCGTCGGCATGCTCTCCGAACCCTCGATCGCCGCACTGCTCCGCGGCCCCGTGGAGGCGCTCGGCCTCTCGGCCTCGGTGGCCTCCTCGGTCGCCCTCGTCCTGGGCACCGCCCTGTCGACCGTCGTCCTGATGGTCGTCGGCGAGCTGGTCCCCAAGAACTGGGCGATCTCCTCGCCGCTCGCCGTGGCGAAGGTGGTGGCCACCCCGCAACGGGTGTTCACGGCCGCCTTCAAGCCGCTGATCAGCCACCTCAACAACACCGCGAACCGGATCCTGCGCCGCCTCGGCATGGAGCCGACAGAGGAGCTCGCCTCCGCGCGCTCCCCGCAGGAGCTCGTGGCGCTCGCCCGGCACTCCGCGAAGGAGGGCGCCCTGGAGGCCGACACGGCCGAGCTGTTCGTCCGTACCCTCAACCTCGCCGAGCTGACCGCGGAGAACGTGATGACGCCGCGCGTGCAGGTGACCGCCCTGGAGGTGCAGGCCACCGCCGAGGACGTCGCCAACGCGACCCGCGCGACCGGCCTGTCCCGCTTCCCCGTCTACCGGGGCAGCCTCGACGCGGTCGTCGGCATCGCCCACATCAAGGACGTGCTCGCGATACCCGCCGAGGAGCGGCCCCGCCGCCGGATCGGCGAGATGCTGCGCGAGCCGCTGCTCGTCCCCGAGTCGCTGACCGTGGACCGGCTGCTCGACCGGCTCTCGGGCCGGCAGACCATGGCCGTCGTCATCGACGAGTACGGCGGCACCGCCGGGGTCGTCACCCTGGAGGACATCGTCGAGGAGGTCGTCGGCGAGGTCCGCGACGAGCACGACCCGCACGAGACGCCGGACCTGGCACGGGCGGGCGAGGACGAGGACGGGCGCGAGCTGTGGTCCGCCGACGGCGCCGCCCGCACGGACCAGCTGGCCGCGATCGGCCTGCGCGCGCCGGACGGCCCGTACGAGACGCTCGCGGGCTTCGTCGCCCACGAGCTGGGCCGGATCCCCGCCGCAGGGGACAGCGTGGAGCTCGCCGGGTGGCGGCTCGACGTCGTCGACGCCCAGGGCCGCCGCGCCGCGCGCGTGCTGCTGCACGCCCCCGCGCAGGACGCCGGGGACGAGTCCGGGGAGGCCGGCCGATGATCGCGATCCAGTTGTTGATCGGTCTGCTCACGCTGGTCGTCAACGCCTTCTTCGTCGGTGCCGAGTTCGCCCTGATCTCGGTCCGCCGCAGCCAGATCGAACCCCTGGCCGAGTCCGGGAACCGGCGGGCGCGCAGCGTCATCTGGGGCCTGGAGCACGTCTCCGCGATGCTCGCGGCGGCGCAGCTCGGCATCACGCTCTGCACCCTGGTCCTCGGCATCGTCGCCGAACCGGCCATCGCGCACCTGCTCGAACCGGTCTTCGACGCCGTCGGCGTCCCGCACGGCCTGGTGCACCCGATCTCGTTCGTGATCGCGCTGTCGGTCGCGACCTACCTGCACATGCTGCTCGGCGAGATGGTCCCGAAGAACATCGCGCTCGCCGAGCCGACGCGCTCCGCCCTGCTCCTCGGGCCGCCGCTGGTGACGCTGGCGCGGGCGCTGCGGCCGGTGATCTTCGCGATCAACGCCTTCGCCAACGCCCTGCTCAGGCTCCTGCGGGTGGACGTCAAGGACGAGGTCTCGGCGACCTTCTCGGACGACGAGCTGGCCCGGATGGTCACCGACGCGGGCGACGCGGGTCTCCTGGACGACCGGGCCGCCGAGCGGCTGCACGACGCCCTGGAGCTGGGCCGGCGTCCCGTGCGGGACGTCGTGATGCCGGCCGAGAAGGTGGTGTACGCACAGGTCGGCACCACCCCGGAGGAGCTGGAGGCGCTGTCGTCGCGGACCGGCTTCTCCCGCTTCCCGATGGTCGACGCCGAGCGGCGCATCCTGGGCTACCTGCACGTCAAGGACGCCCTGGACATCACCCCGCGCGACCTGCCGTTCCCCGTGTCGGCGCTGCGGCCGATCGCCCGGGTGCGGGCGGCGACGCCGCTGGACGACGTCCTCACCGCGATGCGCCGCAGCCGGACCCACCTGGCCGCCGTGCTCGACGAGGACGGCAAGCCGGCGGGCCTGGTGACGATGGAGGACGTGCTGCGGGAGCTGGTGGGGCGCCCGGCGGCGCCGTGACGCCGTGACGCCGTGACGCACTGAAAGGAAGGGCCCCGGGAGTGGATCCCGGGGCCCTTCCGGCGTGTCAGAGCGCGGTGGCCGCGAGCCAGTCGTCGAGCAGGTCCCGGTCGCCGGTGTGCGCGAAGCGCGGGTCGCCGGCCGCGTACCGGCGGTGCAGCAGGAGCAGCAGCTCCCCGGTGTCCGCCGCGACGACACCGGCGGTCGGTTCGGGGCCCCCGCTCCCCCGGGTCCACCTGAAGCCCCCGTCGCCGAGGGCGAGGGTCCGGACGAAGCCGGTGTCCCGGGCGGCGAGGCGCAGGACGGCGCCGTCGCGGTCGAGGTGGGCGAGCGGCTCGGCGATCCAGGGGATGTACGGGGCGTCGGTGAGGAAGTGGTCGATCGCGTCGGCGGCGGTGCGGGGGTCGGTCGACGGAGCGTCCTCCCCGAGGGCGAGTGCGGCGTCGGCGAGGTGGACGACCGCCTCGGCGAGCAGCCGCCGGGGGTGGTAGCGGACGTGCGGGTCCGCCCCCGGGGACCAGACCGGAGCGTCCGGGTCGGCGGTGCTCAGGGCCGTGAGCACGCTCTCGGCACCGGCGGTCAGCCAGTCGGCGTGCGCGGCGGGATCCGCCGGCGGATCGAGCGGGACGTCCTCCACCGGGACCCGGACGGTGGCCCGGGCCCGCACCAGGTGCTCGGTCCAGCGGTGGACCGCGCCGAGGTGGCGGGTCAGGTCCGCGAGCGTCCAGCCGGGACAGGTGGGCACCGGTGTCGCCGGATCGGCGTCCCGCACGAGGGCGGCGAAGTTCCGTACGTGCTCGGCGACGGCCGCGCAGGTGGCCGCGTGGGCGTCGGCGGCAGAACCGGAGCCGGGCGCGGACGCCCCGCCTCCGCCCGGCAGGGCGGTGAGAGCGGCCGGGACAACTCCTCCGGGGCCTCCGGGGCCGCAGAGGTGCTCGGCGACCCGGGTCAGGTCGGCCCGCCGGGGCCCCGGCGGGTGCCGCAGCGCGGCCTCGCGGAAGAGGCCGTCGAGGGCGCGGCGGTCGGCCGCCGCGAGTCTGGACAGGGTGTGCCCGGTGTTCTCCAGCCACTTCACGGCCGTGTCCGGATCGAGGTCCTCGTCGTCGGAGGTCTCGACCGCCGTCACCAGCTCCGCCAGCGCCTCGGCCAGCGTGCTCAGGAGCGCGTCGCTCATCGGATCTCCCCTCCCGGGTTCTCCACGGCACCCGCGCATACCGCGCGGTATGATCGCTCCGCCATGGAGATCAATGCCACGTACAACAGTCTCGTCGCCGTCGGGGACAGCTTCACCGAGGGTATGTCGGACCTGAAGCCCGACGGTTCCTACCGGGGCTGGGCCGACGTCCTCGCGGGCCGGCTCGCCGCCCGCTCGCCCGGCTTCCGCTACGCCAACCTCGCCGTGCGCGGCAAGCTCATCGGCCAGATCGTCGACGAGCAAGTCGGCCTGGCCGCAGGCATGAAGGCCGATGTGGTGACCCTGGTCGGCGGGCTCAACGACACCCTGCGCCCCAAGGTCGACATGGTCCGCGTCCGGGACCTGCTCACCGAGGCAGTGGAACGCCTCACACCCTCCTGCGGGCAGCTGGTGCTCATGCGCAGCCCCGGCCGCGAAGGGCCGGTCATGGAGCGCTTCCGGCCCCGCATGGAGCAGCTCTTCGCCCACATCGACGGGCTCGCCGCCGAGCACGGCGCCCTGGTCGTCGACCTGTACGGGGCTCCGTCGCTCGGCGACCCCCGGCTGTGGGACGTGGACCGGCTCCATCTGACGGCCGACGGGCACCGGCGGGTCGCCGAGGCCGTCTGGCAGGCGCTGGGCCTCGCACCCGAGGAGGACTGGCGCACGCCGCTGCCCCCGGCCGTACAGCCCGGCTGGGCGAGCCGCCGGATCGCGGACGCCCGCTTCGCGAAGGAGCATCTGGGACCCTGGATCGGACGGCGCCTGACCGGCCGCTCCTCGGGGGACGGTCGCGCGCCCAAGCGCCCCGAGCTGCTGCCGTACGAGTCGCCGGCCGGTCCGTAGGCGGGGGACACCCGCGCGCGTGACCTGCGTCTCGTAGCAAGCTCCACACGGGACCGTGGCGCTGGCCTGCAGAAACCACCAGTAAACTCTGTCCACGTGACTGCTGTGACTGCGAAGCCCCGCATCCCCAACGTTCTGGCCGGCCGCTACGCCTCCGCGGAGCTCGCCGTCCTCTGGTCCCCCGAGCAGAAGGTGAAGCTGGAGCGTCAGCTGTGGCTCGCCGTGCTCCGTGCGCAGAAGGACCTCGGGATCGAGGTTCCGGACGCCGCCCTCGCCGACTACGAGCGCGCGCTCGACCAGGTCGACCTCGGCTCCATCGCCGAGCGCGAGAAGGTCACCCGGCACGACGTGAAGGCCCGCATCGAGGAGTTCAACGCCCTCGCCGGCCACGAGCACGTCCACAAGGGCATGACCTCGCGCGACCTCACCGAGAACGTCGAGCAGCTCCAGATCCGGCTCTCCCTGGAGCTGATGCGGGACCGCACGGTCGCCGTCCTCGCCCGCCTCGGCAAGCTCTCCGGCGAGTACGCGGAGCTGGTCATGGCCGGCCGCTCGCACAACGTGGCCGCCCAGGCGACCACCCTCGGCAAGCGCTTCGCGACCGCCGCGGACGAGCTGCTCGTCGCGTACGCCCGCCTGGAGGAGCTGCTCGGCCGCTACCCGCTGCGCGGCATCAAGGGCCCGGTCGGCACCGCCCAGGACATGCTGGACCTGCTCGGCGGCGACGCGGGCAAGCTCGCCGACCTGGAGCAGCGGATCGCCGGCCACCTCGGCTTCGCGCACGCCTTCACCTCGGTCGGCCAGGTCTACCCGCGCTCGCTCGACTACGACGTGGTCACCTCGCTGGTGCAGCTGGCCGCCGCGCCGTCCTCGATCGCCAAGACGATCCGTCTGATGGCGGGCCACGAGCTGGTCACCGAGGGCTTCAAGCCCGGCCAGGTCGGCTCCTCGGCGATGCCGCACAAGATGAACACCCGCTCCTGCGAGCGCGTCAACGGCCTCATGGTCATCCTGCGCGGCTACGCCTCGATGACCGGCGAGCTGGCGGGCGACCAGTGGAACGAGGGCGACGTGTCCTGCTCCGTGGTCCGCCGCGTCGCCCTGCCGGACGCCTTCTTCGCGCTGGACGGCCTCCTGGAGACCTTCCTCACCGTGCTCGACGAGTTCGGCGCGTTCCCGGCCGTCGTCGCGCGCGAACTCGACCGCTACCTGCCGTTCCTGGCGACCACCAAGGTCCTCATGGGCGCCGTGCGCGCCGGGGTCGGCCGCGAGGTCGCCCACGAGGCGATCAAGGAGAACGCCGTCGCCTCCGCCCTCGCCATGCGCGAGCAGGGCACCGTGCAGAACGAGCTGCTCGACAAGCTGGCCGCCGACGAGCGGATCCCGCTGGACCGGGCGCAGCTCGACGAGCTGATGGCCGACAAGCTGTCCTTCACGGGCGCCGCCGCCGATCAGGTCGCGTCCGTGGTCTCCCGCGTCGAGGAGATCCTGAAGCAGCACCCGGAGGCCGCCGCCTACACCCCCGGGGCGATCCTCTGACCCGGACTCCCCGGTTCACCCAGGAGGAGCTGGAGGGGGGGGGGGGGGCGGCCGCCGCGGGGCGGCCAGACAGAGGGGGGCGCGCGC
>NZ_JBHWFF010000010.1:241658-244043 GCF_042733785.1 Streptomyces sp. NPDC059695
ACCGCGTCGTTCCCGACGTGGTCGCGGGCGGCCTTTCGGTGCTCTTCTGCGGGATCAACCCGGGTCTGACGACGGCGGCGACGGGCCACCACTTCGCCCGTCCGGGCAACCGCTTCTGGCCGGTGCTGCACCTGTCCGGGTTCACGCCGAGGCTGCTGCGGCCGGACGAGCAGGAGGAGCTCCTGACGTACGGTCTCGGGATCACGAACGTGGTGGCGCGGGCCACGGCGCGGGCCGACGAGCTGAGCCGCGAGGAGTACCGCGAGGGCGGACGGCTGCTCGTGGAGAAGGTGGAACGGCTCGCACCGCGCTGGCTCGCGGTCGTCGGCGTCACGGCGTACCGCACGGCCTTCGGCGAGCCGAAGGCGGCGATCGGGCCGCAGGAGCGGTCGATCGGACCGACCCGGATCTGGGCGCTGCCCAACCCGAGCGGTCTCAACGCGCACTGGACGGCGGCGACGATGGCCGAGGAGTACGCCCGGCTGCGGGAGGCGGCGGAGGGCCCGTAAGGGGGGGCCGGGCCCGTGTCGCGGTGGGTCGGACGTCTCACGGTGGCTTCGGGCTCGTCTCGCGGTGGCCGGGCCCGTCTCACGGTGGGCCGGCCTCGGTGACGACGGCGAGGAGCTGGAACGGCAGTTCCTTGTCCCACTGGGAGACGCCCAGTCCTATCCAGCGGCCGTCCGCCCGCCACAGCTTCAGCTCCGGGGTGTGGCAGCTGAGGGTGGGCCACGGCTCCGGCAGCTCCTCGCCCTCCATGCTCCGCTCCAGGACCGGCCACAGGCTCAGCTCCTCCGGCGGTCCCCAGCGGGCGGTGAGCACGGCGGCGAGTCCGTCCCGCTCCGCTTCGTACTGCTCCTCGACGAGCGCCCTGCGGGTGCCGTCGTCCTCCCAGAAGTCCTCGCTCGTCGCGAGCTCCCCCAGGTGGAAGCCCGGGCCGCCGGCGACGGATCCGGATCGCTCCGGTCGCACCGGGAAGGCGCGGGTGCGGAGCAAGTCGATCGTCGCCAGCTGCTCTGCCGTGGTCATGGGACCAGTAAAGCGGCCACCACTGACAGTTGGCGTCCCGTCAGGAAACGGGGCGCGCCCGCTCACGTTCCGCCCCGGGGGCGGCACTCGCCGCGACCGGGCGCATTGAGTACCATCCGCCGGAGAGGCGCACGAGCTGGGAGGAAACACTGTGGGGCGGCTGACCGGCGGGGATCCGTCTCTGCTGCGGCGGATCAACTCCGCGGTGGTACTCCATGCGCTGCGGGGCGCCGACGCGCCCACGCTCACGGATCTGACCCGGATCACGGGCCTCTCGCGGCCCACGGTCGAGGGGGTCGTCGAGGGCCTCATGGAGGGCGGACTCGTCGTCGAGTCGGCGCCCGAGGAGGGCGAGGCCCGTCGGCAGGGGCGTCCGGCCCGGAGGTTCCGCTTCCGGGCGGAGGCCGGTCATCTGCTCGGCATCGAGATCGGACCGCACCGCGTGGCCGCCCTGCTCTCCGGCCTGGACGGGCGGATCATCGGCGCCGGGTCCCGCGAGGTGTCGGAGGCGGCGCCCGAGGACGAGCGCCTGGACCGGGTCCGCACGGTCGTGGCCGACGTGCTGCGCCGGGCCGGCGTCGCCCGGTCCAATCTGCGGGCCGTCGGCGTCGGCACGCCCGGCATCGTGGAGGCCGACGGCACGGTGCGGCTCGGCACGGCACTGCCCGGCTGGACGGGTCTCGCGCTCGGCGAGCGGCTGAGGCGTTCCTTCCGCTGCCCGGTGATCGTGGAGAACGACGCCAACGCGGCGGCCGTCGCCGAGCACTGGAAGGGTGCCGCGACCGACTCCGACGACATCGTGTTCGTCCTGGCCGGCCTGAGTCCCGGCGCGGGGTCGCTGATCGGCGGCCGGCTGCACCGGGGTTTCGGCGGGGCGGCCGGGGAGATCGGCGCCCTGCACCTGCTCGGCCGGGGCGTCACCCCGGAGCACCTCCTGTCGACGACGGACGAGCCGCTGCATCCGCTCGACGAGCAGGCGGTGGCGAAGGTCTTCGCCCTGGCCCGCGAGGGAGACACCCGGGCGCAGGCGGCGGTGGAGCGGTTCATCCAGCGGCTCGTGCACGACGTGGCGGCCCTGGTGCTGGCGATCGACCCGGAGCTGGTGGTCGTGGGCGGCTGGGCGGCGGGCCTCGACGGGGTGCTGCAGCCGCTCCGCGAGGAGCTGGCGCGGTTCTGTCTGCGCCCTCCGCGCGTGGTGCTGTCCCTGCTCGGTGAGGCCGCGGTGGGCACGGGCGCGCTGCGGCTCGCCCTGGACCACGTCGAGGAGCAGCTGTTCGCCGTCGACGGCACGGTGGCCCGCCGGTAGGCGGTCGCCCGCTTCGACGTCTGGGTCGGGCTGGTAGCCGACGAGGCCATCTC
>NZ_JBHWFF010000011.1:0-861 GCF_042733785.1 Streptomyces sp. NPDC059695
AGCACCAACCCATTACTACCCCCCAAAACCCCTCCTCCCGAACCGTCACCGCGCCTCAGCTACCCCCCCCCCCCGAACCCTCCCCCCGCCGCCCCGGCTCCGGACCCGAGGAGACGGCCTCGGTCAGACCGGAGTGCGGCTTCCCCGCGCGCGACGGCGGAGGTGGACCGCGCCGCCCGCGAGGGCGCCGGCGAGCAGGACACCGCCCACGGCGAGCGGGCCGGTCATGGAGTCCCCGGGGGCCTCGGCGGCCGTTCCGGCGGGCCCGGCGGCTCCCGCGGCCCAGCCGGAGCCGGCGTCGACGCCGCCGTGGGGCCCCGCGGCGATGTGGTACGTCACGGTCTGCTTGATCCGGGGCGGGCACTTCAGCGTGATCGTGTCGGTGCCGGCCGTGGCACCCTGCGGCACCACGAACTCACCGACCAGGACGCCCTTCCGGCCGCCCGGCAGGAGGTGGAACTGACCGCCGGCCTCCGATTCGCCCTTGCCGTAGGTCTCCTTGCCGCAGGCGGTGGTGCTGACGGTGACGGTGGTGCCCGGAGCCGCGTTCAGCGGGCTGATCCGGACGTCGGGTTCCCCGGCGGCGGCGAGAGCCGTGGGGGCGGACAGGACGACGGCGCCGACGATCAGGCTGATCTGCAGTCCGGTGCGTGCGCGACGCATGCTCATCTCCTTAGGTGGAGCTTTCCGGCCGGCTCCGTCGCACGGCACGTGTGCTGTTGCTCCGTGCACGAGGCAAAGGCCGCCGCGGGGGGGGCCCCCCCCCGGGGGGGGGGGGGGGGGGGCGGGCCGGGGGGCCCCGCCGCCCCCCCGCGCGCGCGGGGGGGGGGGGGGGCCCGGGCGCGGGGGCGCGCGCCCCCC
>NZ_JBHWFF010000011.1:871-3508 GCF_042733785.1 Streptomyces sp. NPDC059695
AACCCACCCGCTTGTGGGGGTGCTCCCGGCCGGGCCCCGCCCCCCGGCCGTGGTGTTGTGCCCGGGCCCAGGCGCACCGGCCCCCGCCCCCCCCCCCCCACGGGGGGCCCCGCGTTCGGCCGTCCGCCGGTCGGACCCACGACCGTGCCCGCTCCGGGCCGTCACGGCAGGTCACCGTCGTGTGCGTACCGCCGCGCGGGTGATCCCGTCCGGCACGCGAACGGACCAGCGCCGGTACGGCCGCCCCTCGAAGGCCCTCGGTCGGCCCCGGCCCACCCGGGGGATCAGCGGTGGCGGGCCGGAACACGCGCTCATAACTTCGCGATATGACGAAACGACAGATCGCCCTCCTGGCGTGCACCGCGGCCCTCGCGGCCTCGGGTCTCGGCGCCGCCGCGCCGACGGCCGGCCACGGGAAGGTGCACCGGGTGAAGCCGGGCGAATCGATCCAGAAGGCCGTGGACTCCGCGCGCCCCGGCGACACGGTGCTCCTCGCCCCGGGCACGTACCGCGAGAGCGTCCGCATCACCACCCCGAACCTCACGCTCCGCGGTTCGGGCGTCTTCCCGACCGTGATCGCGCCGGCGGCCGCCCCCGGCGCCGACGCGTGCGCGAAGGCGGGCAACGGCATCTGTGTCACCGGCACCGAGGCCCGCCCCGTCGAGAACGTGACCGTCCGCTCGCTGACCCTCAGGGGCTTCGCCGCGAACGGCCTGTGGGCCAAGTGGACCGACCGCCTGGAGGTCCGGGGCGTCACCGCCGAGTCGAACGGAACCTGGGGCATCGCCCAGGAGCGGTCCGTACGCGGCGTCCTCCGCCACAACGTCGCCCGGAACAACGGGGACGCCGGTCTGTTCCTGGCCAACACCGTCACCGAGGAGGGCGGAGCCACCGACACCCACGGCACGGTCGTCAGCGGCAACCGCGTGTCCGGCAACCGGATCGGCATCACGGTGCGCCGCCTGCGGAACCTGACCGTCGACCGCAACGAGGCGACGGGCAACTGCGCCGCCGTGTTCGTGGTGGGCGACGAGTCCACCCCGCGCGCCGGGGCGATCGGCGTGCGCCGGAACCACATCCACGAGAACAACAAGCTGTGCCCGAAGACCCCGCGCCTGCCCGCCCTCCAGGGCTCGGGCATCGTGCTCACCGGCGCCGAGGACACCGTCGTCGAGCGCAACCGGGTCGAGGACAACGTCGGCAGCTCGCCGCTGTCCGGCGGCATCGTGCTGTTCAAGAGCTTCGTGGGCGTCCCCAACGAGCGCATCGAGATCCGCGACAACGTGGCGCTGCGCAACGGCACCGCCGACCTCGCCGACCGCGACACCGGAAAGACCAACACCTTCCGCGGCAACACCTGCGGCGTCTCCCAGCCCGCGGGCATGTGCTGACCGCGCCCGCCCCTCCCCCACCGATCCCTCCCGCCCCTCCCCCACCCGCAGGCACGACAGCAAAGGCAAGGCGACCCAGATGACGACCGTCGAATCCGCCGAATCCGCTCCCCCGCCGCCCATGCGGCTGAGAGAACTCGTCTTCGGCGCGGCCTGTGCCGCCGCCGTGCGCGCGGCCGCCCGCCTGGGCGTGGCCGACGCGCTGGGAGACGCGCCCATGACCGCGGAGGACCTCGCGGCCGCGGTGAAGACCGAACCGCGCACCCTGCGGCGGCTGCTGCGCGCCCTGGCCTGCCAGGGCGTCTTCACGGAGCTGCCCGACGGCACCTTCGCCCACACGGAGATGTCACGGCTGCTGCGCGAGGACGACCCGCACAGCCTGCGCTACATCGCGCTGTGGTGCACGGAGCCGTGGACGTGGGACGTCTGGCCCAAGCTCGACGAGGCGGTGCGCTCCGGCCGCAACGTCTTCGAGGACGTGTACGAGCGGGAGTTCTTCTCGTACCTCAACGAGGAGGCCCCGGAGTCCGCGTACGTGTTCAACCGGGCCATGACGACGTCGAGCCGGCAGTCCGCCGAGGACGTCGCCGACCTGCTCGACCTGCGCGGGGCGTCCTCCGTCGCGGACATCGGCGGCGGCCAGGGCCACGTCCTGGCGAGCCTCCTGGAGAAGCACCCCACGCTGCACGGCACGCTGCTCGACCTGCCGGCGGTGGTCGGCAACGCCGACCCGCGGCTGCGCGAGGGCGGCTCGCTGGCCTCCCGCGTCACGATCGAGCCCGGCGACTGCCGGGACTCCATCCCGGTCCGGGCCGACGTCTACGTCATCAAGAACATCCTGGAGTGGGACGACGACAGCACCCGCAGGTGCCTGGCGAACGTCCGGAAGGCCGCGAAGCCGGGTGCCCGGGTCGTCGTCATCGAGAACCTCGTCGACGACACCCCGTCGATGCGGTTCACGACGGCCATGGACCTGCTCCTGCTGCTCAACGTCGGCGGTGCGAAGCACACCCGCCAGAGCATGGTGGACCGGCTCACGGCCGCCGGGCTCGTGATCGGCGAGATCCGTCCGGTCAACGCGTACCTGCATGCCTTCGAGTGCACCGTGCCCGCCTGATCCCGGACCCGTCCGGACAACCCGAGGCCGCCCCCGCCCCGGGGGTGGCGGGGGGGGGGGGGCGCGGGGGAGCGGGGTTTTCGGCGCGCGGGGCCGCGGGCGCCGCGCCCCCCGGTGTTACAGTGGCGC
>NZ_JBHWFF010000011.1:3518-14995 GCF_042733785.1 Streptomyces sp. NPDC059695
CTCGCGCGCGCGCAGCGCCCCCCCCCGGCGCGCCCCGGCCCGCGCGCGCCCGCGGGCGGGGGGCGGCCTCGGGTGTCACCGGGTTTCCCGGCTCAGGAGCCGGCGTCCCGCTCCCAGCGGTAGAAGCAGTGCGCCATGGCGTCCTTGGGGCTGCGCCAGGTCTGCGGGTCGTACGCGCTGACGTACGCCTCCAGACGCTCGCTGACGCCGCGGAACTCGGGGTGTCCGACCAGCCGGGCGACGTTCGGCGCCGGGTCCTGCTCGGACTCGATGAGGTGCAGGTAGACGTCGCCGAACTGGAACAGGCTGCGCCGGGCGACCCCCACCAGGTGCGGCAGTTCACCGCGGTCGGAGTCGGCGAACACGTCCGCGATCGCGGGCGCCGAGCCGGGCGCCATGCGGGCGACGATCAGTGCGTGGTGCATCGTTTTCCTCTCTGGATCGGACGTCCCCGGAGCCGTCAGGCGGGCCGGACCGGCGCCTTCCGGCCCTCGCGCGCCGCCTCGACGAGACGGTCCCGGATGAGGGCCATCTGGATGCGGGAGTTGCGGTTGATGTTGTCCGTCATCCAGGCGTCGTCGACGGGGGCGTCGGGCTTCATCGCGAAGTCCTGGACCCAGCGCATCTGCACGCCGCCGGGAAGCTCCTCGTACTCCCAGGCGATGTTCATGTGCGCGAACGGGCCGGTCTCGACGCGCCGGGCCCGCACCGTGCGGTTGACACGGTCCGTGGTGCGCTCCGACACCCAGCTCCAGACCTTCCCGTTCTCGTCCGGGTGCATGGTCAGGCGGAACTTGGTGGTGTCGCCCTTGCGTTCGATGACCTCGACGGAGGCGTACTCGCTGAAGAGCTGCGGCCAGTTCTCGATGTCGTTGGTCATGTCCCAGACGAGGTCGAGCGGGGCGTCGATGGTGATGCTGTTGTCGGTGTGTCCGGACACGTCAGACTCCTGCGAGGGTGTTGTTGACGAGGGCGACGAACTCCGCCGGCGTCTTGCAGCGCTCGGCGTCGGTGGGCAGCGCCACGCCGTGCCGGTTCTCCAGCTCCCCGACGATGCCGAGCAGGCCGAGCGAGTCGACGCCGAGGCCGCTGAAGGGGGTCTCGGGGGCCTCTTCGAGCTGGAGCGGGTCGACGGTGACGCCGGCCGACTGCTTCATCAGCGTGGCCAGGTCGCCGAAGGTGAGCTGCGTGGTGATCATCTTCGTTTCTCCTTCCTCGCCCGGTCCTACCGGGCGAGTCCGCCACCGCGGCGCACGACGAGCGCCGCGTTGGATCCCATGAGTCCCCGGCTGAGGACCAGGGCCGTGCGCAGCTCGGCGGGCCGAGCCGCGGACATGACCACGTCGAGGTCGCAGTCGATGTCGAACACGTTGGGGGTGGGGGGCACCAGACCGTGCTCCATGGCGAGCACCGCTGCCGCGGTGTCCAGGACGGGTGCCCCGCAGTACGCCCGGCCGTAGCCGGTCTTGGGTGCCGTCACCGGGACGCGCGTGGCATGCGCGCCCAGGGCGTCGGCGATGGCCAGGGCCTCGGCGCGGTCCGCCGCCGGGACGCCCAGGGCGTCGGGGAAGACGACGTCGATCTCCTCCGGGGCGCAGCCGGCCTCGTCGAGGGCGACCCGGATGGCGCGGGCGAGTCCCTCCCGGGACTCCTCCCAGCGCGAGGCGCCGGTGAAGGTGGCGCCGTGGCCCGCGACGGTGGCCCGGACGGTCGCGCCCCGGTCGAGGGCGCGGGCCTCGTCCTCGACGACGAGCATGGCACCGCCCTCGGCGGGGACGAAGCCGCAGGCCTTCGCCGTGAAGGGACGGTAGGCGCGGTCCGGGTCCTCGACGGTGCTGAGCTCCGGGTAGCCGAGCTGGCACACCATCGAGTACGGGGCGAGGGGCGCCTCCGCGGCCCCGACGACCACGGCGCCGGTCCCGCGCCGGACGGCGCGGGCCGCGTGGGCGAGGGAGTCCAGGCCGCCGGCCTCGTCGCTGGCGACCACCCCGCACGGCCCCTTGAAGCCGTGCCGGATGGAGATCTGGCCGGTGCTCGCGGCGTAGAACCAGGCGATGGACTGGTACGGGCCGACGAACTTGGAGCCCTGTCCCCACAGCTTCTGCAGCTCGCGCTGGCCGAACTCGCCGCCGCCCGATCCCGCGGCGGTGACGACGCCGATGGAAAAGGGGTCCTCGGGGTCCTCGTCGTGGCCGAGACCGGCCTCGTCGAGGGCGAGCGAGGCCGCCGCCATGGCGTAGTGGGTGAACCGGTCCGTCTGGACGAGGAAGCGCTCGTCGATGAGGTCCGAGGCGTCGAAGCCCTCGACCTGGCCGGCGACCTTGAGGGGCAGGTGTTCACAGCCCTCTCGGCTGATCCGGCCGAGGACCCCGAGGCCCTCCCGGACGGACTTCCAGTACGCGTCGGTGCGCAGTCCGTTGGGGGCGATGACACCGATCCCGGTGACGACCGCCCGCGGTGCCCGCTGTGTGCTCATCGTGTCCTCCCGTCCGGCCCGGTCAGGAGCACGGCGGACTGGAAGCCGCCGAAGCCGCTGCCGACGGAGAGCACGTTCCTCAGCTTCCGGGGGCGGGCGGTGCGCGGCACGTAGTCCAGGTCGCACTCGGGGTCGGGGATCTCGTAGTTGGCGGTCGGGGGCACCACCTGGTGCTTCAGGGCGAGCACGCAGGCGGCCACCTCGATCGCGCCGATCGCGCCGAGCGAGTGGCCCACCATGGATTTGATGGAACTCATGGGCGTGTCGTACGCGTGGGCGCCGAGGGAGCGCTTGACGGCGGCGGTCTCGTGCCGGTCGTTCTGGCGGGTTCCCGAGCCGTGCGCGTTGACGTAGTCGATCGACGTGGGGTCGAGCCTGGCCTGGTCGAGCGCGGTGTCGATCGCCCGGGCCATCTCCAGTCCCTCGCCGGTCAGACCGGTCATGTGGTAGGCGTTGCCGTAGGTGGCGTAGCCGCTGATCTCGCAGTAGATGTGCGCGCCCCGGGCCCTGGCGTGCTCGTACTCCTCCAGGACGAGGACCGCCGCGCCCTCGCCCATGACGAAGCCGTTGCGGCGGTTGTCGAAGGGCTTGGAGGCGTGCTCGGGGTCGTCGTTGTCGGGGGAGGTGGCCTTGATGGCGTCGAAGCAGGCCATGGTGATCGGGGAGATCGGCGAGTCCGACGCCCCGGCTATGACGACGTCCGCCCGGCCCTCCTCGATGGTGTGGAAGGCGTAGCCCACGGCGTCGAGGCCGGAGGTGCACCCGGTGGAGACGGTCTGCACCGGGCCGCGGGCCCCGAACCGCTCGGCGACCACGGCCGCGAGCGTGCTGGGCGAGAACGCCAGGTGCAGCTTCGGTTCGGCGGCGCGGTGGTCGACGTCCCACCGCTGCCCGCCCGCGCTGACCAGGACGTAGTCCCGCTCCAGGCGGGTGGTGCCGCCGACGGCGCTGCCGAGGCTGACGCCGACGCGCCAGGGGTCCTCGGCGTCGGTGTCGAGCCCGGAGTCACGGACGGCCTCGTCGGCGGCGACCGCGGCGAACTGCACGTAGCGGTCGGTGTGTTCGGCCAGGTCGGGTGGCAGGCCGTGGGCGTACGGATCGAAGTCGCACTCGGCGGCGATGCGCGAGCGCAGGCCGGCGGGGTCGAACAGGGTGATGCCGCGGGTCGCCGTACGTCCCTGGGTGAGGAGGTCCCAGAAGGCCGCCGTGCCGGCGCCGCCCGGGGCGACCACGCCGATGCCGGTGACGGCCACGCGCCGGGTCACTCGAGGGCCCCCTCGACGGCTTCCTCGGTGTCGACGTGACCGAGGCTCGGGTGCGGGGCGAGCGGCCCCAGGTGGAAGACCATGCGGGCCTCCACGTCCCCGGTGTTGCGGAAGCGGTGGCGCATGCCGATCGGGATCAGCAGGCCCTGGTCGGGCTCCAGCGTGTGCGTGTCGCCGTCCAGGTCCACCTCGAACCGGCCCGCGACGACGAACACGAACTCCTCGGAGTACGGGTGGTAGTGCTCGGCGATGCGCTCGCCCGGCTGGGCGATGGCCATCCCCATGAAACCGCTGGTCGATTTCACCGTGGCGGGCGTGAGCACGGCCCGCACGTCACCCCCGCGTCTGCGGTTGGGCTCCGTGTCGCTCAGGTTCACGATGAGCCGAGTCTGCTCCAGCATGGTTGGTACCTCCGAGTGTTGTGCGGTGTGAGGACGGCCGGGGCCTCGGGGCCCGGCACCGGGTGCCCGGGGAGGGGTTCGGTCCCCCCCGGGGCGGCGCCGGACCGTCGGCCCCGGGACGTCGTCTCAGGAGTCGGCCGCGCGGCGGTCGGTGACCGGCAGCATGTCGGCGTGCGACAGGAGCCGGTTGAGGTTGCGCTCGTTGTCCAGGGAGCCCTCGACGCCGATCGCGGCCCCGTCGAGGAGGCGCTCCAGCACCTTGGCCTTCCTGGCGCCCTTGACGCCGAGGGCGGCGACGGGGTCGAGGTCGAGGTCGCCCGCGACGTCCACGAGACGCACCACGACGTCGTCGCGAAGGAAGACCGTGCTGCCGTACACGGGGCTGTCGGGGTCGACGGCCGCCTCCGCGTCCTGCTGGGCGAGGAGCCGGGCCAGGTCGGTGCCGCGGCCCGCCTTCGCCGGGTAGTACAGCGCGTGGCGCCGGAGGTCGGCCGGCTCGGGGCCGTCGGCGACCACGTGGTGCACGGCCGGCAGGGCCGCCCGGGTGAAGAAGAGCCGGGCCGACTCGGGGTCGGTGAGGTCCCGGTCCTGCTCCAGGTAGGGGTTGATGGCCTCCTCGACGGCCCGGACGCCGGGCTGCCGGGCGACGTGCCGCAGCGCGGACAGGAGGTCGCCCTCCACCTCGACGGCCCGCACGACCCGGTTGCCGTGCATGAACAGCGAGGTGCGGCGCAGCCGGGTGTTCTCGTCGACCTGGGCCTCGGGCGACTCGTAGCCGGCCAGGAGCTCCGCGACCTTCGACTCGGAGCCGGGCTTGACGGTGAAGGTGAGCGCGTGGCGCGTGACGCCGTCGCCCACCCGGGCCGCGACCTCCTCGCCGACGGCCGTCTCCGGCGTGAGCGGCCGCTGGGCGCCGGTCTCGCGGAGGATGCTGTAGCGCATGGACCGGGTGTCCCGGACGCAGCTGTGCATCGGCTTGACCACCTCGACGTGGTCCTCGCTGTTCACCCAGGCGAGGAAGGGCGGGGCGCTCTCCCACTCACTGGTGATGAGCCACTGCGAGGGGTTCTCGATGGACTGGCAGAGCTGGTCGCTGACGTGACCGGGCACGGCCGCCACCTGCTTGCGCATGACCTCGTAGGCCTCGAGGAACTGCTGCTGGGCTCCGTCGTACAGGTCGAGCAGCAGGATCACCCGCAGCCTGGAGCCGTCGAACACCGACTGCGATATGCGTGCCGTGCTGGTCATACGGCGCACCTCTTCTCGTCTGTGAGAGCGGGGAGGGACCGCCTGGCTCCGAAGGCCGGGGGCGTCATGTACCGAACGTTGGCTCGGACGCACGTTCTCCGCGAGCCCCACGGAGCGGATGAGTGAACAACGCGTCATTCGGGTGCCCTCCGCGCACGGTCCGGGGCTCGGCCGGGCAGGCATGTGCATCCCATCCCCGACCCGCGTCACCGGTGACGCTGGAGGCCATCGATGAACCGAAGCGAAGCGACCGGTGAGATCGGACACCGCACGCCCGTCCTCATCGTGGGCGGCTCGCTCGTGGGCCTGTCCACCTCGCTCTTCCTGGGGCGTCTCGGCGTGCCGCACACGCTCGTCGAGCGCCATGCGGGCACGTCGATCCACCCGCGCGGCCGTGGCAACAACGTGCGGACCATGGAGGTCTTCCGTGGCGCCGGTGTCCGCGGGCGCATCCACGAGGCCGCGAAGGTCCTGTCCTCGAACAACGGGATCCTGCAGACGCCGACCCTGGTGGGCGATGCCGGGGAGTGGCTGTTCCGGCAGATCGACCCCGAGGGCGGCCTCGCCCGGTTCAGCCCGGGCGAATGGTGCCTGTGCAGCCAGAACGATCTCGAACCGGTGCTTCTGGAGAGCGCGCGGGAGCTCGGCGGGGACCTGCGGTACTCGACGGAGCTGATGTCGTTCGAGCAGGACGCCGAAGGGGTGACCGCGCGGGTCAAGAGCCGGGAGACCGGCGAGCACACCACCATCCGGGCGGACTACCTGGTCGCGGCGGACGGGCCGCGCAGCCCCGTCCGCGAGGAGCTCGGGATCGGGCAGAGCGGGCCGGGCGACCTCTTCCACAACGTGAGCATCACGTTCGAGTCGCGCGACCTCGCGGCCGTCGTCGGCGACCGCCGCTTCATCGTCTGCTACCTCACGAGCCCGGAGGGCGACGGGGCGCTCCTCCCGGTGGACAACGCCGAGCGGTGGGTCTTCCACGCCCCCTGGCACCCCGAACGCGGCGAGACCCTGGAGGAGTTCACCGACGAGCGGTGCCGGGAGCACATCCGGCGCGCCGTCGGCGTACCGGACCTCCACGTGGAGATCACGGGCCGGGCTCCGTGGCACGCGGCCGAGCGGATCGCCGAACGGTACGCGGACGGGCGGGTGTTCCTCGCCGGCGACTCGGCCCACGAGATGCCGCCCACGGGGGCCTTCGGCTCCAACACCGGCATCCAGGACGCGCACAACCTCGCGTGGAAGCTCTCGGCGGTCCTCGACGGCTGGGCCGGCCCGGACCTGCTGGCGTCCTACGACGCGGAGCGCCGGCCGGTGGCGGAGGCGACCAGCGCCCGCGCCTCGTCGCGTTCGGTCGAGCACAGCCACCCCGGGTACGCCCCCGGGCCGGGGGCGGGCGGCAAGCGGGGCGGGATCCTCAACGTGGCGCTGGGCTACCGCTATCCGCGCGGTGCGGTCCTGGGCGCGGACCCGGCGGTGCCGGTCGTCCCGGACGGCCTGCTCCTGACGGGCGAGCCCGGCAGCCGCGCGCCGCACCTGTGGCTGGACCGGTCGGGTGAGCGGATCTCCACCCTGGACCTGTACGAGCGGACCCCGGTGCTGCTGAGCTCGGCGGGGGCCGTCGGCGGCTGGCACACCGCGGCGGCACGCGTGGCCGAACGGCTCGGTGTGCCGCTCGCCTCGTACCGGATCGGCGACGGGCCGGACGCCGAGCTGTCCCCCGCGGACGGCGCGGACTGGGCGGAGGCGTACGGCGTCGGCGCGAACGGCGCGGTGCTGGTCCGCCCGGACGGGTTCGTCGCGTGGCGGTCCGAAGGGGCGTCGGAGGACCCGGAATCGGCGCTGCGGGCCGCCCTGACGGCCGTGCTCGGCCTGGACTCCCGGCCCGGCGCGCGCTGAGCCGGCGCGAGGGCGGGCCGTACCCCTCGGGGTGCGGCCCGCCCTGGCGTCGCGGGGTCCGCCCCGGGCCGTCGCGAGGGCGCGCGCTAAGGTGTGGGGTGCTTCCGCGAACCCTTCTCACCGGCCCGTCGCTCGCCGACGCCGCTCTTCTCGGCCATGTGGAACAGGGACGGGAGTGGCCGCTCCTCGTGTGGGCCCCCGGCCCGGGTTTCCGCATGGTGTCGAGCGCCGTCCTCGGCGGAGGGATCGGCGAGCGGCGGTGGGTCGTCAACGCCCAGGTCCCGCCGGGGTACGCCCGCCTCGACCCCGTCGCCCACCTCCGCGACCTGGCCTCCGGGGCCGGGCTCGACGGCGCGGGCGTGGGGCTCATGACGGCCGCGTCGGTCGCGGACCGCCGGTACGCCGCGGACGGCGGCGCCCAGGCCGTGGTCACCGCCGGGATCGGGGTACGGGGCTGGGCCGCCGTCCCGGGAGCCGGCGGCGTCACGCCCCCGCGCCCCGGAACGATCAACATCATCGTGTCCCTGCCGGTGCCGCTGACGGACGCCGCGCTCGTGAACGCGGTCGCCACCGCCACCGAGGCCAAGGTGCAGGCCCTGGTCGAACTGGGCGCCGACGCCTCCGGCACGCCGACGGACGCGGTCTGCGTGGCCGCGCCCGCGCACGGCGCGGACCCCGCCGAGTCGTTCGCCGGGCCGCGTTCCCTCTGGGGCGCGCGGCTCGCCCGGGCCGTGCACGCGGCGACCCGCGCCGCGTGCGCGGAACCGCTCGCGCCCCCGGCCGCGCACCGCTGAACCGGTCGGGCCGCCCCGGACGCCGTCCGGCCGATCCGAACCCGTCCCGCCGCCCTCAGCCGTGCGAGAGCAGCGCCGCCGTGAGCTCGGCCGCGCGCCGGTGCCAGAGGTCCGCGCCCCGGAGCATCGCGTGGCCGCCGGACGGCATCGGGATGCCCGCCGCGTCCGCGCCCGCCGCCCTGGCCCGCCGTACGAACTCCCAGGACAGACGGGCCGAGGTGACCCGGTCGGTCTCGTCGTGGAGCAGGTAGAGGCGCCGCCCGCCGAGGTGGTCGACCGGCTCGTCGGCGGGACACCAGGGCGCGAGCGCGACGACCCCGCGCACGGCGGGGTCGCCCGCCGCGCGGAGGGCGGCGCGGCCGCCCATGGAGTGGCCGACGAGCACGACGGGCACGGGCCCGGCCTGCTCGCGGAGCCGCGCGAGGGCGGCCTCGGCGTCCAGGGCGGCGTCGGCGCGCGCGCCGTTCCAGCCGCGGTGGCGGTAGCGCACCTCGGCGATCAGCACGCCCCGGCCCCGGACGGCCCGGGTGACGGCGCCGACGAAGGGGCGCATGCGGAGCGCCGGCAGGTTGAGGGCGGGCGGCGGCTCGGGGCCCTCGGCGCGGCCGCCGTGGAGGAAGAGCACGGCGGCGGCGGGCTCGGCGGGCGCGCTGCGGACGAGGAGCGCGGTCGGGTCGGCACGGCGGGTACGGCACAGCGTCATCGCGCGGCCCTTCCGCTCGCACGCACGCGCGGATCCGGGGGAACGGACCCGCCGGTGCGGACCGGGTGACCGGGCCGCGGCCGCTGCGCCATGGGGCCTCCAGGAGTAGGGGGTCGGAACGACCCGGGGGGCCGAAGTCTGCCAGGCGCACCGGCCGGCCGGCACACCGCGCCGCCGGCGGCCGTCCGGCGCACGCGGGAAGGGCGGCGCACCCCGCTCCGTTCGCACCCTCGGCTCGAACGCGCACACCCGCAAGGATGAGCGCCGCCGGTCCCCGGCTCCGCTTGCGCGGCCGAGGGCGCGGGGCGACGGAGAGTGGTCGCCCCGGGGCCTGTCTTCCGGATCGGGCCGGACCGGGGCCCGTACGCCCGGCGCGGTCCGGGAGGCAGGCCCCGTGCCGCCGTCCTGTTCGAGCAGGGAGCCTGATGGGCAGCCGCCTGATCCGTCGTTGCCGCAACACCTTCGTCGTCGCGGTGCTCGCCGTCGTGACCGCCGCCGCCCCCGGCGTGCCGGCCCCGCCGGGCACCGGCGCCTCCGCCGCCGCGCCCGCCTTCGACCCGGAGCCCGCGCGGGCCGCCCTGGAGCGCCTGCTGGCCTCCAGGGCCGCGCAGTTCACCCTGATCCCCGTCGGGGAACCGGACTCCGGGGACTACTTCTCGGTCTCGGGCCCGGCGGGCGCGATCGAGGTGCGGGGCACCTCGCCCGCCACGCTCCTCACCGGAGCGGGCTGGTACCTGGAGCGGGTCGCCGGGGTCGACATCGGCTGGCCGGGAGACAGCCTCGGCCGGCTGCCGGCCACGCTGCCCGCGGTCTCCGGGACGATCACCCGGTCCGCGACCGTGCCCCACCGCTACGCCCTGAACGACACCGACGAGGGCTACTCCGGCGCGTACCGGGACTTCGCCGCGTACCAGCGCGACATCGACCTGATGGCGCTGCACGGGGTGAACGAGGTCTTCGTGCCGACCGGCGCCGAGTACCCGTACTACCGGGCGCTCCAGGAGTTCGGCTACGACGCGGCGGAGCTGCGGGCGTGGATCCCCGGTCCCGCGCACCAGGCCTGGTGGCTGCTGCAGAACATGTCGGCCTTCGGAGGGCCGGTGTCCGAGCGGCTGATCGAGGACCGGGCGGCGCTGGGGAGCCGGATCGCGGAACGCCTGCGAGCGCTCGGGATGACCCCGGTGCTGCCGGGCTTCTTCGGTACGGTGCCTCCGGGCTTCGCTGACCGGAACCCCGGCGCGGCGACCGTGCCGCAGGGCAAGTGGGTCGGGTTCGCGCGCCCCGACTGGCTGGATCCGACCGGCCCCGTCTTCGGTGAACTGGCCGCCGCCTACTACCGGGCGCAGCGGCGGCGGTTCGGTGACACCGACATGTTCAAGATGGATCTGCTGCACGAGGGCGGCACCCCGGGCACGGTCGACGTGGCCCGGGCGGCGCAGGCCGTCCAGGAGGCCATGGACACCGCGCGTCCCGGCGCCACCTGGGTCATGCTCGGCTGGCAGAAGAACCCCTCCACGGCGCTCCTGAGCGGCGTGGACCGGAACCGGGTGCTGATCGTCGACGGCCTCTCCGACCGGTACGACGGCCTCGACCGCGAGGCGCAGTGGGGCGGGACGCCGTACGCCTTCGGCACGATCCCGAACTTCGGCGGACACACCTCCCTGGGCGCCAACACGGGCGTGTGGACGGACCGGTTCCCCACGTGGCTGAACCGCTCCGGCAGCGCGCTGCGCGGCATCGCGTACCTCCCGGAGGGCACCGGCGGCAACCCGGCCGCGTTCGACCTCTTCACCGAACTCGCCTGGGAGCCGGGGCCGGTCGACCAGCGTGCCTGGTTCGCCGCGTACGCGGCCCGGCGGTACGGCGGCGGCGACCCGCACGCGGCCGCCGCGTGGGAGCAGCTGCGCCTCGGCCCGTACAGCGGCGCGTCCGGTACGTGGAGCGAGCCGCAGGACAGCCTCTTCACCGCGCGGCCGAGTCTGACGGCGGCCACGGCGGCGCGCTGGAGCCCGACCGCGATGCGGTACGAGGCCGGGACGGTGGAGCGGGCGCTGACGGAGCTGCTGCGGGTGGATCCGGCGCTGCGCTCCTCGGAGGCGTACCGCTTCGACCTGGTGGACGTGGCGCGTCAGGCGCTCACCAACCGCTCCCGCGTCCTGCTGCCGCGCATCCGGTCCGCGTACGACGCGAAGGACCCGGAGGGGTTCCGGGCGCTGGTGCGCGAGTGGAACGCCGACGAGGAGCTGCTCGGGCGGCTCGTCGCCTCCGACCGCCGCCTCCTGCTGGGGCCCTGGCTGGCCGCGGCACGGTCCTGGGGCGCCGACGCGGCGGAACGCGACCGGCTCGAGTACGACGCCCGCGCGATCCTCACCACCTGGGCCGACCGGGGGCCGAGCGAGACCGGGGGGCTGCGCGACTACGCCAACCGCGAGTGGGACGGTCTCGTGCGGGACGTGTACGCGCCGCGCTGGGCCGCCTTCTTCGCGGGGCTCGACACCGCGCTCGTCCGGGGCACGGCACCGGCCGCCGTCGACTGGTTCGCCCGGGACGACGCCTGGGCGCGCGGCCGGCAGGTCTACCCGACGGTGCCGGCCGGCGACCCGGTCGCCCTGGCGGGCGAGGTCGCGGCGGCCCTGTCCGCGGCCTCCACGACCGGGCGGCGATGAGAGGAGCGGCGGCGCACCTCTCCGG
>NZ_JBHWFF010000011.1:15005-55389 GCF_042733785.1 Streptomyces sp. NPDC059695
GGCGCCGGGGGCGAGCGGTCCCCGCCCCGCCCCCCCCGCCCCCCCCCCCCCGGCCCCCCGCGCGGGGGGGCGCGCCCCCCCCGCGGGCCCCCCCCCCCCCACGCCCCCGGCCCTGCCGGGCGGCGGCGGTCTCCCCGGGTCAGTCCCGGCCGCGCGAGAACCAGTTCCTGCGGTGTCCGGACTCCGTCTGCTTGTCCGGCCAGGCCGGAGCGCCGGGGGCGGCGAACGGGACGGGGGCCGACGCGCCCGGCGGGGCCGGGGGCAGGGACCGGGTCGGCGGCTGCACGCGCTTGAGCCGCGCCCGCCACGGGCCGTCCGCCATCTCGAACTGGACGACGAGCGGCCCCTCGGGCAGCGGCACGGTCTCGCGCCGCTTGCCGATCTCGTTGACCGCGTTCTCGTACCGCGGCAGGGTCGTGGGGTCGTCGTGTCCCGCGAGTTCGTAGACGTGCACGATGAGGTTGTCGTCGCCTCGGTAGTGGACGACCAGGTCGGCCACCCCTCCCGTGTGCAGCAGTACCTCGGGGCCGCGGAACTCCGCCTCCTCCTCCGCCAGGCGGCGGGCCGCCGCCAGCGGCGACACCTGGACCTGCCAGGGCCCCTCGGCCTGGAGCTTCAGGCGCAGGGTGCCGTGGGCCGGCACGGTGGCGAGCAGCCGGCCCCGGAAGTCCTCCTCCGTGCTGTTGACGAGGTTGTCCTTCTCCTTGTTGCGCCGGTCGAGCACCCAGAGTCCCGTGTATCCGTCGCCCCTGACGTCGAGCTGGACGACGACCGGCCCCGGCGGGAGCCCACCCACGGTGATCACGTCGTTGTCCCGGCCGGTCTCCGTGTACGGCTCGAAGACGGGCCCGTACGTCCACCGGTCGGCCGCGCCGGGAGGGACGGGCGCCACGGGTGGGGCCGCGGGAGGGGCGGCCACGGGAGGGACCGCCGCGGCGGGCGGTGCGAAGGCGGGCACGGGGGCGGCCGGAGGCGCGAATCCGGGAACGGCCGGCGGCGGAGCGAAAGCGGGCACGGGCGCCGGTGCGGGCGCGGGCGGTGCCGCAGGTCCTCCCCCGGACTGTGCGGCGTCGGCCACGTCCACGCCGTGGTCCGTGGCCAGTCCCGCGAGTCCGCTCACCCACCCCTGGCCCACGGCGCGGAACTTCCAGCCGCCCGCCCGCCGGTACAGCTCGGCCAGCACCATCGCCGTCTCCCCGCCGGCGTCCGTGACGTCGTACCGCGCCACCGAGGTGCCGTCGGGCGCGAAGGCCTCCACCGAGAGACCGGGGGCGTCCCGCATCGCGCCCCGCTCCGTCGAACCGACCAGGAGCACGCGGGTGACCTGCTCCTCCACGGCGGTCAGACCGACCTCGAGCCACTGCGTACGGGCGTCCGCCCCGGTCAGCCGGACGGCTCCGGAGGGGTGCGCCGGGGCACCGTGGAAGACGACGTCCCCGTCACCCCTGACCGTGCCCGTGCCGACGAGCAGCAGCGCCATCGCGTCCACCCCGCCGCGCACGGCGATCCTCAACGGCACCGACGGAACGAATCCGTTGCTCCCCTTGGTCATCTCCCCCACGACACACCGGCCCTTTCCTCCGCGTTCCCACCCGAGACCCTCACACGAAGGATCTTGCAGCGGCCGGGCGTTCCCGGACAAGGCCGGGGCCCGCCGGTCGCTCCGGCGTAGGCTGCCCCCGACGGCCACGGGCGAGGGGGGACGCATGACGATCGGTGCGGCGCGGAGGTGGGGGTCCGCCCTCGACTCGGTCGTGGTGTACGCGCAGGGCGCGCTGTGCCGGCGCCTGGCGCGGGGCACCGTGCCGCCGGACGGCCGGGTGCGGGTGACGGGCCTGCCCCGCACGGTCGATCCCGGTTCCCTGCGGGCCCGGGTCCTGGGCGGCTCCGCCGTGCGGGTCACCGAGGCGCGCGTGGAGGTCGAGGCGGAGCCCCGGGGCGACGCCGTTCCCGACGGACCGCGGGGCGAGGTCGACCGGCTGAGCGAGGTCCACGCGGCGGCGCGGGCGCGCCGCGACCGGCACAGGACGCTGATCGCGGAGGTCGGCGGTCTGCGCCCGGTCCCGCCGCCCCGCAGGCGCGAGGACCCGCACCGCCGGACTCCGGTCGAGGCGTGGCTGGAGCTCGCCGACTTCGTCGACGCGCGGTTGACGGCGCTCCACAGCCGGCTCGCCGAGCTCGACGAGGCGGTGCTGCGTGCCGAGCACGAGCTGGAGGTCGCCCTCGACCGGCTCCACCGCGCCTCCACCGACGCGCCGTCCGCCCCTGTGGAGACCACGGTCTGCGCCGTGCTGACCCTCGACGGAGCCGGTGCGGCGGACGAGGTCGAACTGGAGCTGGAGTACGGCGTACCGGGTGCCGTCTGGGTGCCGACGTACCGCCTCACCCACCGTCAGGGCGAGGGCGGCGGCCGGCTCGTGCTGCGCGCCTCGGTCGCCCAGCGGACCGGCGAGGACTGGACCGGGGTGCGCGTCGCGCTCGCCACGGCCGATCTGCGGCGCCGCACCGACCTCCCGGCGCTGCGCTCGGTCCGGATCGGCCGCCGCCAGTCCGCGCCCGCGCCCTCGGGCTGGCGCGAACCCCCGGCGGGGCTCGCCGATCTGTTCACCGGGTACGAGGCGGCCGGTCCCGCGCCGGAGCGCTTCGCCGGGGGTTCGGCGGTGGGCGGCGGCGTGCCCGTTCCCGTGGCCGCCCCCGTTCCCGTACCTCCGCCGCCGCCCCCGCCGCCCGCCGGACCCGCGCAGCCCGGTGCCGCGTACGGCTCCGCCCCGGAGTCCCTCGGCGGCGGCGCGCCGGCCCGCGCGCGGTCGGCGGCGCCGCGTCCCGGTGGGCGGCCGTCCGGCGGTGGCACGGGCTTCGGAGCCCCCCCGCCCCAGGCCTTCGCGCCCCCGGCCCCGGCGGCCCCCGGCGCACCGCCGCCTCCGCCGCCGGTGGGTCCGCCGCGGCCGAGCGGCGCCGAACTCGACTACGCCTCCCTCGTGCTCGCCGGCCCCGAGGAGCCCGGCGCCCGGCGCGGCCGGCTCTTCCCCGGCGCGTCCGCCGACGCGGTGGCCGACGAGTACCGGCGCCGTGCCGAGGCGGTGGCGGCGCTGCCGCTGCCCCGGCACGCGGTGCGCCCCCGCACGTCGGCGGGTTCGTTCGACCACCGTTTCGACGCCGCCGCCCGTGCCGACGTGCCCTCGGACGGCACCTGGCACACCGTCACCGTCGGCGAGATCCCCGTCGTCCTGCACACCGAGCACCTGTGCGTGCCGTCCGTGGACCCGACCGTGTACGCGACCCTCGCCGTCTCCAACACCACACGCCAGGCGCTGCTCGCGGGCCCGGTGGAGGTCACCGTCGACGACGACTTCCTGGTGACCGCGGCGCTGCCCACGCTCGCGCCCGGTGGCGTCCGCCGGCTGGGGCTGGGGCCCGCCGAGGGCGTCCGCGTCACCCGGCGCACGCATCTGAAGGAGTCGACCGCGGGTCTGCGCAACAACGTCACCGTGCTCGACCACCGCGTCCACGTCGAGCTGGCGAACCGTCTCGCGGGCCCCGTCACCGTCGAGGTCCACGAGCGGGTGCCGGTCTCCTCCGAAGCGGAGGTCCGCATCGAGGAGCGCGCCGACTGGGCGGAGCCCGACGAGGGCGCCGCCCCGGAGCGGCACGCTCCGGGCACCCGCGTCTGGCGGGTGGAGCTGCCCGCCGGCGGCACCGCCGCGCTGGACGGCGGCTACGAGATCCGCATACCGGCCGGCAAGGCCCTGGTCGACGGCAACCGCAGGAGCTGACACCCACCATGACCACGGAACCACGGCCGATCCCCCTGCCCGTCACCGCCGTCACCTGTCTGGAGGACCGCGCCCACGTCGAGCGGACCGCCACGCTGGACCTGGAGGCCGGCGTCCGACGCCTGCGCCTCGGTCCGGTCGGCGCGCTCGCCGTCGACCGCACCCTCCACGCGGAGCTGACCTCCGACGGCCCGGCCACCGTGCTCGACGCGCGGATCGTCCGGGACTGGACGCCCCGGGCACCGGCGGCGCCCGCCGAGGACGACTCGGCCCTCCGCCGCCGCACGCACGCCCTGGAGGAGGAACGCCTCGCCGCGGAGCAGCGGCGCGACCGGCTGCGGGCCCGTCTCGACCTGCTCGGCCTGCTCTCCGCCGACCTGCTGCGGGAGATCGGGGAGGGAGCCGGCCTCGGCGAGTCCGACGGGGCCCGCTGGGGCGGCGAACTGGACCGCGTGGACGCCGAACGCGACACCCACGGCGAGGAACTCCGCCTCGTCGAGGCCCGGTTGACGGAACTCACCGCTGAAATCGGCGCGGCCCACAGGGCCTTGGAGCTCGCCGAGGAGGAACCCGCCGAGCTGGTCGCCCATCTGGAGCTGACGGTGGAGGCCTCGGCCGCCGGGCCCGTACGGCTGCGGGTGAGCCACCTCACCCCGTGCGCGCTGTGGCGGCCCGCGTACCGCGCCGTGCTGGACGGGGACTCGCTGACCGTGGAGACCGACGCCGTGGTCTGGCAGCGCACCGGGGAGGACTGGTCCGACGTACGGCTGACGCTGTCGACCGCGCGGTCGGCGCTCGCCACCGATCCGCCGCGGCTCACCGAGGACCGGCTGACGCTCAAGGAGCGCACCGCGGCGGAGCGCCGCACGATCGACGTCGAGGTCCGCGAGGAGGAGATCACGACGCTCGGACCCGCCGCGGTGGTCGGTCTGCCGGGCGTGGACGACGGCGGGGAGGCGCGCGTCCTGCACGCCCCCGCGCGGGTCTCCGTGCCCTCGGACGGGCGGGCCCACCGGGTGCCGCTGTCCTCGTTCACGACGGTCGCGAGCAGCGAGTACGCCTGCTCGCCCGAACTGTCCCCGCTGGTCACGCAGGTGGTGCGGGGCGAGAACCTGTCGGGTCACGCGCTGCTCGCCGGGCCGGTGGACCTCGTCCGGGGCAGCGGGTTCACCGGCCGCGGCTCTCTGGACTTCACGGCTCCGGGCGCCGCCTTCGAGCTGGCCTTCGGCAGCCGTGACGACCACCGGGTGGTCCGGTCCGCCGAGGAGTCCCGCGACACCACGGGCCTCACGCAGCGGACCGTGGTCACCCGCACGGTCCGGCTGCACGTCTCCCGGTTCTCCCCGCCCGGTGAGCGGGGCGACCGGGTGATCGTGCTGCGCGAGCGGATTCCCGTCTCCGAGGTGTCGGCGGTGGAGGTGCGCCTGCGCGAGGAGGCCTGCTCCCCGGCGCCCGGGGCGGTCGACGCCGAGGGCATCGTCCGCTGGGACGTCTCGCTGCCGCCCGGCGGCCGACGCACGGTCACCCTGGTGTACGAGCTGTCGGCGGCGGCCAAGGTCGCGGGGCTCTGAGGACCCGGGGCCGACGGCGGCGCGGCGCGCGGGCCTTCGGCGCCGGGCACTTTAGCAGCACGCACCCTCCCCCATCCGGAACTCCCCCTACTCTCCACAATCACGCGGATGCGTGCGGTAGTCATGGGGGCGGGAGGGAAACACCTTGGTCTTCAGTCTGGGCCGCCGCCGCAAGGCCGCCGCTGTCAGCACCTGTCCGTTCACGTCCGCTTCTCCGTCCGACGGGCCGGACGGCCCCTCACCGGCGCCCGCGCCCCGGGTGACGGACCGCCGGGAGGCCGAGGACTTCCTCCGGCAGTTCCACCGGGAGCAGCCCGGCGCCGGGGACGCGGAGCGCCGGGTCCGTGAGGCCCTGGCCGAGATCGGCCGGACGGGCACGTACGCGCACACCCCGGCCGAGCTCTCCTTCGGTGCCCAGGTCGCCTGGCGGAACGCTGCCCGCTGCATCGGCCGGCTCTACTGGCGCAGCCTCGTGGTGCGCGACCTGCGGCACGTCACGACGGCCGAGGGGATCGCCGCGCAGTGCTTCGAGCACCTGCGGCTCGCGGGGAACGGCGGCCGGATCCGTCCGGTGATCTCGGTGTTCGCCCCGGACCGGCCGGGCCGCCCCGCGCCGCGGATCGTCAACGACCAGCTCGTGCGGTACGCGGGGCACCGCACCCCCGAGGGCCGGTGGGCGGGTGATCCGCGCGGCGCCTCGTCGACGGCCCGCGCCGTCGGCCTGGGGTGGAAGCGGGACGAAGAGCCTTTCCAGGTGCTCCCGTTGATGGTCGAGGAGCGTCCGGGCGCGCGGCCCGAGTGGTACGAGGTGCCGGACGGGTGCGTCATGGAGGTGCCGCTGCGCCATCCGGACCACGGGTGGTTCGCTGACCTCGGGCTGCGCTGGTACGCGGTGCCGGCGATCAGCGACATGACGCTGGAGATCGGTGGCGTGCGCTATCCGGCGGCGCCGTTCAACGGCTGGTACATGGGCACGGAGATAGGCGCCCGCAACCTCGCGGACGCCGAGCGGTACGACCTCCTCCCGGTGGTCGCCGACCGCCTGGGCCTCGACCGCTCCTCGGAGCGGACGCTGTGGCGCGACCGGGCGCTCGTGGAGCTGAACGTGGCGGTGCTGCACTCCTTCCACGAGGCCGGGGTGACGATGGCCGACCATCACACCGAGTCCGAGCGGTTCCTGCGGCACATCGCGCGGGAGAGCAGGCACGGCAGGCCCACGCCCGCCGACTGGAGCTGGATCGTGCCGCCCGTGTCGGGCTCCGCGACTCCGGTCTTCCACCGGTACTACGACCCGGTGGACACGTCCTTGCGGCCCGCGTTCCTCGCCCGGGGCCAGTGACGGGGACGCTCCGCGCCGGGGAGGGGGCCGCAGGGCCGGGCGGGAGGTGGCCCGCCCGTCGAGTGGTCCCCCGGACGTCCTGGGGGGACGCTGGAGGTGAGTGAGCGCGTCCGGGGTCCCGGGCGCCCGCGGCAGCGTCACCCGGGCTTCCGGCGGCCGACGTAGCGGACGACCTCGCAGTCGTCGAGGATCACCAGACCCTCGCCGACCAGGTCGTCGAGCTCGGGCAGGAAGGCGCGGATCTTCTCCTCGGTGTCGACGACGACCACGGCCACGGGGAGGTCCTCGCTCAGGGACAGGAGCCGCTGGGTGTGGATGAGCGAGGAGGCGCCGAAGCCCTCGATGCCGCGGAAGACGCTCGCGCCGGCGAGTCCGGCCTCACGGGCCCGCCCGACGATCTGGGTGTAGAGGGGCTTGTGGTGCCAGAGATCGGACTCCCCCACGAAGACCGTCACCCGCAGGGCCCTGCCCGTCAGCCTGGTCATCGCCGCCTCCCTGCCGTACGCGGCCCCTCGCGCGTCAGCGAGGCGGGCCCGCACTTCGAGTCTACGGTCGCGCCTCCGGGGGCGGGGGCCGGCAGGCGCCGGTGCCCCTGGGGCCGGTCCCCGCGGGGGGCTTGAACACGTTGTCGCCGGGCCGTCAGGTCTGCGTCACGACGGGTACGGGCCATCTCGGCCTCGTCACCGTCAAGGCCTTCTCGCCGGAGGACTCGCCGAGCACCTACCTGACGCTCGATCTGACGGTGTGGCGGAACGGGGCTCCGTCCGCGTCGACCGGCTGATCATTTCTGCAACATGTGCCGTGATCTGCATACCGATCCGATCAAGGGAGGTTCCGAACCGATCAAGATCGGATCTATAGTGCCGTCGTTACGACTCCCCACCCCGCGTGCCTGTTCTCGAGAGTCTGGTTGATGTCGGCGCCGTCCACCCCCTTCCGCCCTGCCCTGCTCGCCTCGATGCTGACAGCCGTCGCGGGTGGTGCGCTCGCCGTCGCCGCGACCGCCGCGGCGCCGGCCGAGATCCGTTCCGCACTCGGCTGGTTCGCCGCCTGCGGCGTGCTGCTCCTCGCGGCCGCCGCCTGCGCGGTCACCTGGTACGGGCGCACCTCGCGCGCACTGAGCCGGAGGGTGGAGACCCTCACCGCCGAACTCGCCTCCGTCCAGGCCGGGGCCGCCCGGCGGGCAGCCGAATCGGCGCGCGAGACCGCGACGCTGACGGAGCGGTACGAGACACAGGCCGCTGCCGCCGAGGCGGCCCACACCGCCGCGACCCGGGAACTCACCCGGGCCCACACCGCGCGGACCGAGGAGCTGACCCGGGCTCAGGCCGACGAGGGGCGCAAGCTGGAGGCCCGGCTGCGCCGCGCCGAGTCCGCCCGCTCCGCCGCCATGGCCGCCGCCGCCAACGCGGCCGGCCGCATGCAGGCGCTGGCCACGAGCATGCTCGCCGACCTGCGCGAGATGGAGCACCGGCACGCCGACGAGGACGTGCTGACCGATCTGCTCCACCTCGACCACCGCACCGCCCAGGCCGGCCGCCTCGCCGACTCCGTGGCCGTCCTGACCGGCGCCCGGTCCGGCCGCCGCTGGGCCCGGCCCATCGTCATGGAATCGATCCTGCGCGGCGCCATGGGCCGGATCAGCGGCTACCAGCGGGTCCGGCTGCACTCCAGCAGCGACGCGGCCGTCGCCGGGCACGCGGCCGAGGGCGTCATGCACGCCCTGGCCGAACTCATGGACAACGCGGCGAACTTCTCGCCGCCCACCGCCGAGGTCCACGTCTACGTCGAGGAGGTCCCGGCCGGAGTCATCATCGCGGTCGAGGACAGCGGCCTGGTGATGAGCGACGTGCAGCTGCGCCGCGCGGAGGCCGCGGTCGGCTCGACCGCGCAGGACCTGGCCGGTCTCTCCGGCACCCGCCTGGGTCTCGCCGTCGTCGGCCGGCTGGCCCGCAAGCACGGTCTGACCGTGTCCTTCCGCCCCTCGGCCCGCGGCGGCACCGGCGCACTCCTGATGCTGCCCCAGGACCTGATCAGCCACGTGCCCACCGAGCAGGCCGCCGCCCCCGCCGCCGGCCTTCCCCCGCTGACGGGCCGCGCCCCGGCGACACCCGGGCCGGCCGCCCCCGCGCCGCCCGCCCCGGCCGCCGCGACGACGACCCGTGCTCCGGCCGTCGAGCCCGCGCCCACCCACGACGGCGCGGCCGAGAGCACCGGCGAGCACCCCCGGTTCGGCGAGAGCGGCCTGCCGCGCCGCCGCCGCGGCCGCGCCATGGCCGCCGCCCACCCCGACGGCCCCGAGGCCGCCCCCAAGCCGCGTGCCGAGGGCCCGCGCACGGGCGCCGCGGCCGGGGCGGCCACCCGCTTCGGCAGCTTCCGCCAGGCGGTCCGCGGCACCGGGACTCCGGCGGCCGGCCCGCGGACCACGCCCGACGGAGAGCCCGCCGCCGAACCCCCCGTCGCCGCGCCGAGCGACGACGCTCCCCGCACGAACCCCCCGTACCCGGAAGGCACCCCGTCATGACCGGCACCACCACCGACGAGAAGCTCAGCTGGCTCCTGGAGGGCCTGCTGGAACGCACCCCGGGCACCCGTCACGCCCTGGTGCTCTCCCGTGACGGGCTCAAGCTCTGCCGCACCCCCGAGCTCTCCGTCGACCAGGCCGACCAGCTCGCCGCGATCGCCGCCGGCATCCAAAGCCTGTCGCACGGCGCCTCGGTGGAGTTCGGCGACGGCACGGGCGGGGTCCGCTCGGCGATGGCCGAGTTCTACGGCGGCATCCTGTTCATCGTGGAGGCCGGCGAGGGCGCCCACCTCGCGCTGGTCGCCGACGAGGACGCCGACGCCGGGCTCGTCGGCCACAACATGTCCGAACTGGTGGAACAGCTGGGCGAGTACCTGGTCGCGAGGCCCCGGGGATGAGCCGCGGCAGGCCGGGCCGGGACGACTCTCCCGACCGGCTCTACACCCTGACCGGCGGTCGCACCCGCGCCGGGTCGGACGCCTTCGACCTGGTGACGCTGGTGGTCGCCGAGAGCGACCCGGTCGCCGGCATGCAGTCCGAGCACGCCGCCATCCTGCGCATGTGCCGTTTCCCCACGGCCGTGGTGGAGGTGGCGGCGGGGCTCGGCCTGCCGGTGTCGATCACGCGGATCCTCCTCGCCGACCTGCACGACACCGGCCGGATCAGCGCGCGGCACCCCCGCGCCGCGTACCGCCTTCCCGATCACGACATCCTGGAGCAGGTGCTCGTTGGACTCCGTAACCTCTGAACAGCGCCAGACCCTGCACAGCACCGCCGACAACGGACTGAAGATCGTCGTCGTCGGCGGATTCGGAGTCGGCAAGACCACCCTGGTCCGCTCGGTCAGCGAGATCCGTCCGCTGAACACCGAGGAGACCATGACCCAGGCCGGCGAGGGCGTCGACGACACCGTCGGCATCGCCGCGAAGACGGCCACCACGGTCGCCTTCGACTTCGGCCGGATCTCGCTGGACGCGCACAACGTCCTCTACCTGTTCGGAGCGCCCGGCCAGGAGCGGTTCTGGTTCCTGTGGGACCGGCTGTTCTCCGGGACGCTCGGCGCCGTCGTCCTCGTCGACACCCGCCGGCTCGCCGACTCCTGGTACGCGATCGACCGCCTGGAGCACCACGGCACGCCGTTCGTCGTCGCCTGCAACGACTTCGGCGGCCCGGCCCACTCCCCCGCCCAGATCCGCGAGGCCCTCGACCTCCCCGACGAGGTCCCGCTGGTCTTCTGCGACGCCCGGTCGCGCGAGTCCAGCAAGCAGGTGCTGATCTCGCTCGTGGAACACCTGCGGACCGTCGTCGCGGCCTCGCGGCCGACCCCCCATCCCCTCCCGGAGCCCACCCCGTGACCCTCCCCGAGCCCCAGCCGGTCCCGCTGAGCGGGCCCCGGTTCCAGACCGACCCCACCGAGCTGTACCGGCAGATACGCCGCGAGCACGGGCCCGTCGCCCCGGTCGTGCTCGACGGGGACGTGCCGGCCTGGCTGGTCCTCGGCTACCGCGAACTGCACCAGGTCACCAGCGACCCGGTCCTGTTCTCCCGGGACTCCGACCTGTGGAACCAGTGGGACGCCATCCCGGCGGACTGGCCGCTGCTGCCCATGATCGGCCGCAAGCAGCCGTCCATCCTCTACACGGTCGGCGAGCGCCACCGCGAGCGGGCCGGCGTCGTCTCCGACGCGCTGGAGGCGATCGACCCCTTCGTCCTGCGGGAGCGCACCGAGCGGTTCGCCGACGAGCTCATCGACGCGCTGTGCGGCAAGGGCTCCTGCGACATCATCGCCGAGTACGCGATGCTGCTGCCGGTGCGCGTCCTGGCCAGCTGCTACGGCTTCGCCGACGAGCAGGGCCCCGGCCTGGTCACCGCCATGAACGACATGATCAACGGGCAGGAGGGCGCGCTCGAAGGCCAGCGCCACCTGGCGGAGTCGATGTTCGCGCTGCTCGCCGCCAAGTCCGCGGATCCGGACGACGACGTGGCCTCGCGGATGCTCGCGAACACCGCCGGGTTCACCGTCGAGGAGGTCGCCCAGGACCTCATGGTGATGATGGCCGCGGGCCACCAGCCCACCGCCGACTGGATCGGCAACTCGCTGCGCCTGATGCTCACCGACGACCGGTTCGCGGCCTCGCTCGCCGGCGGCCGGCACAGCGTCGGCGAGGCGATGAACGAGGTCCTGTGGGAGGACACCCCGACGCAGAACGTCGCCGGCCGCTGGGCCTCCCGCGACACCCACCTCGGCGGGCGCCGGATCGGCGGCGGCGATCTCCTGCTGCTCGGCCTGGCCGCCGCCAACTCCGACCCCCATGTGCGCACCGACTCCGGCGCGTTCACCGGCGGCAACAACGCGCACCTCTCCTTCGGCCACGGCGAGCACCGCTGCCCGTTCCCCGCCCAGGAGGTCGCCGAGACCATCGCCAGGACCGGGATCGAGGTGCTGCTCGACCGGCTCCCGGACGTGGACCTCGCGGTCGCCGAGGGCGCTCTCGCCCGCCGCCCCTCCCCCTGGCTGCGCGGCCTGACCGCGCTCCCCGTGACGTACACCCCGACCCCCGCCCTTGGAGCCCTCGGATGAGCTGCCCGTACGACCACACCGCCGCGTCCGGCACCGATGTGATCGAGCTTGACCCCTTCGTCAGCGACCTCGACGGCGAGAGCGCACGGCTGCGCGCCGCCGGCCCGCTGGCCCGTGTCGTCCTGCCCGGTGGGGTGCCCTGCTGGGCCGTCACGCGGCACGCCGAGGCCCGCAAGCTGCTCACCGACGCCCGCCTCGTCAAGGACATCGAGGTCTGGGGTGCGTGGCAGCGCGGCGAGATACCGCTGGACTGGCCGCTGATCGGTCTCGCGAACCCCGGCCGGTCGATGCTGACCGTCGACGGCGAGGAGCACCGGCGGCTGCGCACCCTGGTCGCCCAGGCGCTGACGGCGCGTCGGGTGGAGCGGCTGCGCGCGGGCATCGAGTCCCTCACGGAGGGGATGCTGGACCGGCTGGCCGAGCGTCCGGCGGGGGACGTCGTGGACCTGAAGGCGGAGTTCGCGTACCCGCTGCCGATGAACGTCGTGGGCGAGCTGATGGGTGTGGACCCGGCCGACCACCCGCGGATGAAGGCGCTCTTCGACAAGTTCTTCTCGACGCAGACGCCGCCCGAGGAGGTCCCGCAGATGATGGCGGACCTGGGCACGCTGTTCGCGGGCATCGTGGCGGGCAAGAAGGAGCGGCCGGGCGACGACCTGACGAGCGCGCTGATCGAGGCGTCGGAGGACGGTGACAGGCTGACCACGGAGGAGATCACCAACACCCTCCAGCTGATGGTGGCGGCCGGGCACGAGACGACGATCAGTCTGATCGTGAACGCCGTGGTCGCCCTGGAGACGCACCCCGAGCAGCGGGCCCTGGTGCTCAAGGGCGAGGTGCCCTGGGAGAACGTGATCGAGGAGACCCTGCGCTGGTCGACGCCCACCTCGCACGTCCTGATCCGCTTCGCCGCCGAGGACATCGAGGTCGGCGACGGGATCCTGCCGAAGGGCGCGGCGCTGATCGTGTCGTTCGGCGCGATCGGCCGGGACGAGGAGCAGCACGGACCGACGGCGGGCGCGTTCGACGTGACCCGCACGCCGAACCGGCACATCTCCTTCGGGCACGGCCCGCACGTGTGCCCGGGCGCGGCGCTCTCCCGCCTGGAGGCGTCGGTGGCGCTCCCCGCGCTGTACGGGCGCTTCCCGCAGCTCCGTCTGGCGGTCGGCCGCGAGGAGCTCCGCAACAAGCCGGTGGTCACCCAGAACGACCTCTTCGACCTGCCGGTCGTCCTGTCCTGACGGGTTCCCGCGCGTCCTGCTCGAAGCGCCCCGTGGCCTCGGCCGCGGGGCGCTATGCTGGCTCCATGCATCTGTCGTCGTGCCTCAGCTGGTGGCGCTCCTCCTAGGAGCGGCCGTCCCCCACGCACGACCGGGCCGTTCGGACGAACGGCCCTTTTCGCTTTCCTGGCTCATGGGCTCCGTCGTCCCGACGGCACCACCGACCCTTACCAGGAGACCTCATGAGCACCCTCACCCCCGCCGTCCCCGCCCTCCCCGCCGCCACGGACGCGCTCGGGACGGCCGCCGCGCGGACGCGCAGCGCGGTCCTGGAGCAGCGGATCCTGAAGGATCCGGGGAGCTTCCGCGTGCTGACCGGCGACCGTCCCACCGGGCGGCTGCACCTGGGGCACTACTTCGGCACGCTGCACAACCGGGTCCGGCTCCAGGACCTCGGGGTGGAGCTGTTCGTGATCATCGCGGACTACCAGGTCCTGACCGACCGCGACGTGGCGGACCGGCTCCCCGAGCACGTCGAGGAGCTGGTGCTCGACCACCTCGCCGTCGGCGTGGACCCGGAGCGCAGCACGGTCTTCACCCACAGCGCCGTCCCGGCCCTGAACCAGCTGCTGCTGCCGTTCCTCAGCCTGGTGTCGGTGGCCGAGCTCAACCGCAACCCCACGGTCAAGGACGAGATCGCGCACTCTCGGCAGTCCGCCGTGAGCGGTCTGATGTTCACGTATCCCGTCCACCAGGCCGCGGACATCCTCTTCTGCAAGGCCAACCTCGTCCCCGTCGGCCAGGACCAGCTGCCGCACCTGGAGATCACCCGTACCGTCGCCCGCCGCTTCAACGACCGTTACGGCAGCGGCGGCTCCGTCTTCCCCGAACCCGACGCCCTGCTGTCCGACGCGCCGCTGCTACTGGGCACGGACGGCACCAAGATGAGCAAGAGCCGCGGGAACGCGATCGGTCTGGCCGCCGGTGCCGACGAGACCGCCCGGCTGATCAAGGGCGCGAAGACGGACTCCGAGCGGCACATCGCCTACGACCCGGCCGGCCGTCCCGAGGTGGCGTCCCTGCTCCTGCTCGCGGCGCTCTGTCAGGGCCGGACACCCGAGGAGGTGGCGGCCGACGTGGGCTCCGCGGGATCCGCCGCGCTGAAGCGGACGGTGACGGAGTCCGTCAACGAGTACCTGGCGCCGATCCGGGCCCGCCGCGCGGAGTACGCGGGGGACCGGGGGTACCTCCGCCGGATCCTGCGCGAGGGCAACGAGCGGGCCCGTGCCGTGGCGGACGGGACCCTGAGCGAGGTGCGGGCGGCGATGAACAGCAGCTACTGACGTATGTTTCCGGCATGGGAATGACGGAGGGGACCGTGGACGCCATCGACCGGGCGCTGCTCGCCGAGCTCCAGCGCGACGCCACGCAGGCGTACGCGGTGCTGGGCAGGGCCGTGGGCCTGTCGGCCGGTGCCGCGCACGAGCGGGTGCGCAAGCTGCGGGAGCGCGGGATCATCCGCCGCACCACGGTGGAGGTCGATCCCGCGGCGCTCGGGCAGGACGTCCTCGCCTTCGTCATGGTGGACTCGTCCGCCTGGATCGGGGATTCCGCGGCGGCGTTCGCCGCGATCCCCGAGATCCAGGAGGCGCACGTCATCGCCGGCAGCGCCTCGGTCCTGGTGAAGGTGCGCACCGGGACGACGGTGGAACTCCAGGACGTGCTGCGGCGGTTGTACGCGATCGAGGGCGTGAGCGGCACGCAGGCGACGGTGTCCCTGGAGACCTTCTTCGAGCGGCCGGTCGCCACGGACCCCGCGCCGGGAGAACGCCCGATCTGAGGAGGCGTACTCATGCCGTCACAGGCCCCCGGCGGGAGCATGACGGCACGGGTGGGCGGACCGGTTCGGGGGGACGCATGAGCAAGGTCGTGGGCGGGTTCGTGGCCGCGGGACTCGCGGTGGGGGCGCTGGTGCCGGCGTACGCCGTGGGGGCGCCGCCCGGAACGGTCCTCGCGGTGGGGGCGGGAGCCCTGGGGCTGCTGTGGCTGCTCCTGCTCCTCACGGCGCCGTGGAACCTGTACGCCGCGGCCGGCCAGGACTTCTTCCTGCTCAGCACCGCCTTCCGGCCGGCCGGGGCGTACTTCGGGCAGCTGCGCCGGAGGCTCGGCCTGCTGCTCCGGGAGGTGACGTACCCGCGTGACGACGTGGTCGCGCTGCGCGAGCGGGTCGCCGCCCTGGAGGGCGGTGCGACGGTGCTCGACGGCAAGGCGGAGGAGCAGTACCGGGCCCTCGCCGAGCTGCGCCGCACGGTGGACGCGGTCGGTCTCCCGGCGCACGGCCGGGCCGACGCGACCGACCGGCGGATCGCCGCGCTCGCGCGCGAGTTCGAGGCGACGGTGAACCGTCTCACCGACAACGAGGAGATCATCACCGGCCTCAAGGCGTTCCTGCGGCTCCTGCGCTCCGCCGACGGCACGACGGGCCCAGCGGCCCCCTGAGCGGCGCGGGCCTCCGACACGCCATGATCCCTCCTCGTCACGCAGGGTGACTTCCGTGCCGAGGGCCGGCCGGGGCTCACCCGCTTGCCGGTCCCGGGGTTGCAGCTAATGTCGATATATAGGCCATATGTACATCCTCGTTCCCGCGCTCACGAGGTGAGGGACAGGGGGCGTACGAAAGGAGCCTCCGATGACCCGTACATTGCGGAGCGCGATCGCCCTGGCCGGAGCCGCGGCCCTCTCCCTCGGAGTGATGGCGACGAGCGCGACGGCCCTGGGCGCGGGGAGCCAGAAACAGGAGATCAAGATCGGACTGCTGCTGCCGGAGAGCAAGACCACCCGGTACGAGACGTTCGACCGTCCCTACATCGAGCAGAAGATCAAGGAGCTGGCGCCCGACGCCCAGATCGACTACTACAACGCGGCGGAGAGCGCGACCACCCAGCAGCAGCAGGTCAACACCGCTCTCGCCAAGGGCGACAAGGTCCTCATCCTGGACGCCGTGGACGCCAAGTCCATCCAGTCCTCCGTGCAGAAGGCCCATGACGCGGGCGTCAAGGTCGTCGCGTACGACCGCCTCGCG
Source organism: Streptomyces sp. NPDC059695 (assembly GCF_042733785.1). Taxonomy (NCBI): domain Bacteria; kingdom Bacillati; phylum Actinomycetota; class Actinomycetes; order Kitasatosporales; family Streptomycetaceae; genus Streptomyces; species Streptomyces sp. NPDC059695. The sequence goes on from NZ_JBHWFF010000011.1 coordinate 31,096, forward strand.
CAGGGGCCCGTCGACGCCTACGTCTCGTACGACAACCACAAGGTCGGCGAGCTGCAGGGCAAGGCGCTCCTCGACGCGCTCGGCGACAAGGCCAAGAGCGGCGAGATCGTGATGCACAACGGGTCCCCGACGGACCCGAACGCGGCCGAGTTCAAGGCCGGCGCCCACTCCGTCCTCGACGGCAAGGTGAAGATCGGCAAGGAGTACGACACTCCCAACTGGGACCCGAACAACGCCAACCAGCAGATGTCCGGCGCCATCAGCTCGCTGGGCAAGGACAAGATCGTCGGGGTCTACTCGGCCAACGACGGACTGGCGGCCGGCATCTCCACCGCCCTCAAGGCGGCCGGGATGAACGTGCCGTTGACCGGTCAGGACGCCCAACTCGACGCGATCCAGCGGATCCTGCTCGGCACCCAGACCATCACGATCGAGAAGCCGTACAAGCCGGAGGCCGACATCGCGGCCACCATGGCCGTCAACCTGGCGGAGGGCAAGAAGCTGCCCGCCGACCTGGTCCCCACCACCGTGACCAACGGCAGTGACCACAAGGTCGCCGCCCAGCTGCTCGGCCCGGTCGTGGTGAACAAGGACAACATCAAGGACACCGTCGTCAAGGACGGCCTCTACACGGTCCAGCAGATCTGCACGCCGACCTACGCGGCGGCCTGCAAGGACGCCGGCCTCACCTAGAGCCGGACCTGTCCACCCGGCCCTGTCCACCCGCCCCGGACGGCCGGTCCCGGGCCCGGCTCGAACAGCCTGGCCCGGCCGGTCCGGTCCGGAACGGTTCGCGCGAGCGGAGGAGGCGGTTCCGTTGCCGGAGCCACCCGTGCTCACCCTGCGGGGGATCTCCAAACGGTTCGGCGCGGTGCAGGCGTTGAAGGACTTCGACCTGGAGGTCCACGCCGGCGAGGTCGTCGCCCTGGTCGGCGACAACGGCGCCGGCAAGTCCACCGCCGTCAAGTCGATCGCCGGGGTCAACCCGCCCGACGAGGGCGTCATCGAGTGGGAGGGCCGGGCGGTCACCGTGAACCGGCCGCACGACGCCCAGAACCTCGGCATCGCCACCGTCTACCAGGACCTCGCCCTGTGCGACAACCTCGACGTGGTCGGCAACCTCTTCCTCGGCCGCGAACTGCGTCGCTTCGGCGTCCTGGACGAGGTCCGGATGGAGCAGCGCGCGCGCGAGCTCCTCGACACCCTCTCCATCCGGATCCCCAGTGTCCGGATCCCGGTCGCCTCCCTCTCCGGCGGCCAGCGGCAGACCGTCGCGATCGCCCGCTCCCTGATCGGCGACCCGAAGGTCGTCATCCTGGACGAGCCGACCGCGGCCCTGGGCGTGGAGCAGACCGCCGAGGTCCTCGACCTGGTGGAGCGGCTCCGCGAGCAACAGCTCGGCACCATCCTGATCAGCCACAACATGGTGGACGTGATGGCGGTCGCCGACCGGATCGCCGTGATGCGCCTCGGCCGGAACAACGGCTTCTTCGACAAGCGCTCCACCACCACCGAGGAGATCATCTCCGCGATCACCGGCGCCAGCGACAGCGCCGTCACCCGCCGCCAGGCCCGCAAGCGGGAGGAGGAGCGATGAGACGCGACCGCGCCCCCGGAGGCTCCGCCCAGGAACCGGCGCCCGACGCGATGCCCGCGGTGGACACCCGGCTGCTCGTCCGCGAGGAGGGCCTGAAGGGATACCTCGGGGAGTTCCGCCGCAAGGTGCGCAGCGGCGAGCTGGGTTCGCTGCCCGTCGTGATCGCCGTGATCATCATCTGGACCGTCTTCGGCAGCCTCAACAGCACGTTCCTCTCGGCCCAGAACCTGTCCGACCTCAGCCAGCAGATCGTCGGCACCGGCATGATCGCCGTCGGCATCGTCTTCGTCCTGCTGCTGGGCGAGATCGACCTGTCCGTCGGCTCCGTGAGCGGCCTGTGCGCCGCCATCTTCGCCGTGCTCAACGTCCTGAACGGCATGAACCAGTGGCTGGCGCTGCTCGTCGCCCTCGCGGGCGGAGCGGCCGTCGGGCTCATCCAGGGCTTCTTCTTCGCGAAGGTCGGCGTGCCGGCGTTCGTGGTCACCCTCGCGGGCAACCTCGCCTGGAACGGTCTGATGCTCCAGATCCTGGGGTCCACCGGCACGGTCAACATCCCGAGCGAGAGCATCGTCTCCAAGCTCTACTCGACGATCTACCACAGCCCCGCCGCGGCCTACGTGGCCGCCGCCGTGGGCGTCGGGCTCTTCCTGGCCGCCTCGCTCCTGGACGCAGGGCGCCGCAGGGCCGCCCGGGTGCCGTTCCGTCCGATCTCCGAGATCGTGCTCCGTACGGTCGTGATCGCCACGATCGCGTTCGTCACGGCGTACATCCTCAACCAGTACCAGGGGCTGCCGCTCGCGCTCCTCATCTTCCTGATCCTGCTGGTGGTCCTGGACTTCGTGCTGCGCCGCACGACGTACGGGCGGCGGATCTTCGCCGTCGGCGGCAACATCGAGGGCGCGCGCCGGGCCGGCATCAGCGTGCCGTTCGTCCGGATGAGCGTCTTCTCGATCGCGGGGACGATGGCGGCCGTCGGCGGCCTCTTCCTGGCCGGTCAGATCCAGTCCGCGAGCCAGACGTCCGGCAGCGGCAACCTGCTGATGAACGTCATCGCCGCGGCCGTCATCGGCGGCACGAGCCTGTTCGGCGGGCGGGGTTCGGTCTGGTCCGCGCTCCTCGGGGCGCTGGTGATCGGGTCCATCCAGTCGGGCATGAACATCATGGGCGTCAGCAACGCCGTCCAGTTCATGATCACCGGATCGGTCCTGCTGGCCGCCGTGGTCGTCGACTCGCTCTCCCGCCGGAGCCAGAAGGCCGCGGGCCGCGCGTGACGCCGGACCGCTCGGACCCGAAGCAGCCGGGCAGGCTGCTGCACGGCCGTGACGAGACCGAGGAGGAGCGGGCCGACCGGCGCTGGAACGAGGTCATGCAGGAGGTCCGGGTGGCACAGACCGGGGTGCAGATCCTCCTGGGCTTCCTCCTCACGGTGGCGTTCACGCCGCACTTCCAGGGGCTCGCCCAGACCGACAAGACGATCTACATCGTCACGGTCGTCCTCGGGTCACTGGCCACGGGCGCGCTCATCGGCCCCGTCGCCTTCCACCGGATCGTGTCGGGCCGACGGCTGAAGCAGCGGGCGGTCGTCTGGGCCTCGCGCCTCGTCTTCACCGGGCTCCTCCTGCTCCTCGCGACCCTGACGTCGGCCCTCTTCCTCGTCCTGCGGGTGGTCACCCACGACGCGTACGTGCCCTGGCTCGTCGCCGGCGTCCTCGCCTGGTACCTGGGCTGCTGGTTCGCCCTGCCCCTGTGGGCCCGGGCCCGCTACACCAGCGACGAGTGACGCCGGCGGACCGCGTCAGGGGCGGCCGTCCGGCTCCGAGGATCCGGGGCCGATCCTCAGCTCGAAGTCCCCGTCGTACTTCTCGTGGCCCGCGATCACCGCGAGTTCGACGGCCTCCTCCCCCAACTCGCCCCGGACGATGAGCGGGTCCTTGCGCAGGTCCCGCATGAGCGCCACGCACATCCCGATCATCACGAGCACGAACGGGGCCGCCACCAGGATGGTGAGGTTCTGCAGGCCGGCGAGCGCGTCTCCCTGACCGTCGCCGATGAGCAGCATGATCGCGGCCACGGCGCCGGTCACCACGCCCCAGAAGACGACCACGAGCCGGGTGGGTTCGAAGGCGCCGCGCTGCGAGAGCGTGCCCATCACGATGGAGGCGGCGTCCGCGCCCGAGACGAAGAAGATGCCGACGAGGACCATCACCAGCAGACTCATGGCCCCGGAGACCGGGAACTCCTTGAGCACGCCGAAGAGCTGGCCCTCGGGCGTGGTCTCCGCGGCCAGTTCGCCCTGCTCGCTGAGCTTCATCGCCGTCCCGCCGAAGACGGCGAACCAGACGAGGCTGACGGTGCTCGGGACCAGGATGACCCCGCCGACGAACTGCCGGATGGTCCGGCCGCGGCTGATGCGCGCGATGAACATGCCGACGAAGGGCGTCCAGGAGATCCACCACGCCCAGTAGAAGACGGTCCAGGAGCCCAGCCAGTGGTGGATGTCGTCGCCGCTGGTCGCCTCGGTGCGCCCGGCCAGCTGCGGCAGGTCGCCGAAGTAGGCGGCGAGGGAGGTGGGCAGCAGGTCGAGCACGATGATGGTCGGGCCGGCGACGAAGACGAAGACGGCGAGCACCGCGGCGAGCACCATGTTGATGTTGGAGAGCCACTGGATCCCCTTCTCCACCCCGGAGACGGCCGACAGCACGAAGGCCACGGTGAGGACCGCGATGATGGCGACGAGCAGCCCGGTGCCGGTCTTCTCCATCCAGCCCAGCTCCTCGAATCCGCTGCCGATCTGGAGCGCGCCGAGGCCGAGCGAGGCGGCGGAGCCGAAGAGGGTGGCGAAGATGGCCAGGATGTCGATGACGCGGCCGGGCCCTCCGTACGCCCGCTTCTCGCCCATCAGCGGGACGAACACGGCGCTGATGGTCTGCCGGCGGCGGCACCGGAACGTCGAGTACGCGATGGCGAGCCCGACGACGGCGTAGATCGCCCATGGGTGGAGCGTCCAGTGGAAGAGCGTGGTGGCCATGGCGGTCTGCATCCGCTCGGCCGAGTCGGCGGGACGGGTGCCGGGCGGCGGGGTGCCGTAGTGGGCGAGCGGCTCGCTCACGCCGTAGAACATCAGGCCGATGCCCATGCCGGCGCTGAACATCATGGCGATCCACGACACCGTACGGAACTCGGGGCCCTCGCTCTCCTGGCCGAGGGTGATCCGGCCGTAACGGCTGACGGCCAGCCACAGCGCGAAGACGACGAAGCCGGAGGCGGCCAGCATGAACGCCCAGCCGCCGTCGCGGATCAGCCCGTCGAGGAGCGTGCTGGAGGCGTCCTCCAGGCTGTCGGTGGCCGTGGCTCCCCAGACGACGAAGGCCACGGTGAGGACGGCCGTCACACCGAACACGATCCGGTCGGTGCGGGCACGGTCATGGTGCTCCGGCGGGCCGGGCAGATCGGCCGTCACCGGCAGCGCTTCCCGGCCGGCCCGTTCGGGACCCGCTCGACGGCCTTCCGGCCCTTGATCTTCCTGCGACACCGGCGGAACCTTTCGGAGCATTACGGGACAGACGACGCGATCTCTCCGTAAGGCAGTACCACAGGTGCGGCCGAACTCCGCGGAACGACGGCCGTGCGCGCCCCGCCGGGACCGCGCGCACGCCCCGGGCCCGGCCGGTGCCCGTCCGGCTCAGAACACGGCGGATCCGGCGAAGAGTTCCTTCACCCAGTGGGCACTGGCCTCCGCGCAGCCCGTGGTCGGCGTCCCCGGGAAGAGACGGAACCAGGAGACCGCCCGGCCGAGCGCGGCGAGCCGGGTGGCGAGCTCCGCCGCGCGGCGCAACTCGGGGAGGGAGGGCCCCAGGTCGCTCCAGGGTTCCAGATAGGCCTCGCGCAGCGGGTGCACGTGCTCGGGACCGTGACGCTCCCGGACGGCCTGGGCGGGGACCAGCAGGCTCGCGAAGGGGTGGGCGACGTTGGCGTCGCCCCAGTCGAAGAAGGTGAAACGGTCCGCGGCGGGGGCGAGGAGCTGCGCGTCGTGCAGGTCGCAGTGGTCGAGCGAGTCCGGGATGCCGTACGCGTCGAGCTCGGCGCACCAGTCGAGGAGCCGGGGGCGCTGCTCCCGGAGGGCACGGCGGGCCTCCGGGCCCAGGGTGGCGTTTCCCTCGACGAGGGCGTCGAAGAGGTCCGGCAGCTGGGCGGTCCGGCCGCCGGGCACGCCGAGATCGGCCATCCGGTCCGTGTACGGGGTCAGGGCCCGCTGCATCCGCGCGTACTGTCCGAGCGCCCGCGCCCAGGAATCCGGCCCGGCACCTCCGCTGTCGAGGACGTGCCGGAAGAGGGGCCCACCGTCGGGGAGCAGCGACCAGCCGCGCTCCCCGTCGACCGCGAGCGGCGTCACGACGTGCTCGGGCACCCAGGCGGCGAGCGCGTCCCCGAGGGCGGCCTCGAAGGCGGCGCCGGGCGCGCTCGCCTTGAACCAGACGGCGTCGCGCGCTCCGCCGCCGATCCGGAAGCGGATCAGGACCGACCAGGGCCGGACCCTCACCTCACGGGGTCCGGTCTCCTCCAGACCGTGGCGGGCCAGCCCCCGCTCGGACCAGCCGAGGGCGGCCGCCCGCCAGTCCTCCTCCTCCCAGGGAGTGACCGCGTCCGTGAACCGCCCGCGGTCGACCGTCGTCGTGCATCGTGCGTGTGCCATCGGGCGATTGCACCACCGGGGCGGGCCGGACGCACGCGAATATCGACAGGGCCGAGGAGAGAAGCGGAACGACGTCGAGAATATTCGTATACCAAAATACCTCCCCAGCAAACCCTCTCCCGGAAGCGCACGTGCAGGCAGTTGCACCATCGGGATCTCCACCCTTGTCCACCCCTCGCCACTTGGTATACAAAATGCGGAGTCACCGGCCCACTCCCCCAAGGAGCTCCCATGTGCCTCGAAGCCATCCCGCCGCCCCCGCCCTCGGTGACCCGTCGCGGCGTCCTCGCCGGGGCCGCCGCGCTCGCCGGCACCGTGGCCGTGTCCGGCACGGCGGCCGCGGCCTCCTCCTCGACGGACCCGGCAGCGGGCGGCGCGACGCCGGCCGGAGGCGACCTCGTGATCCGGGGCGGCACCCTCCTCGACCCGGCCACCGGCGAGGTCACCGAGAACGCCGTCGTCGTGATCAGGGGCGGAACCGTGCGCGCGGCGGGCCGCGAGGGCACCGTCGCCGTGCCGCCGGGCACCGAGGTCCTCGACGCCCACGGCCAGTGGGTCCTGCCCGGGCTCGTGGACGCGCACATCCACCTCAGCACCGCCGCCGAGGCCCGCGACGCCCTGCACCGGGGCGCGACCAGCGCCCGCAGCGGATCGACCACCTTCTACCAGGACATCGCGGTCCGCGAACTCGCCCGGCACAGCCCGGCACTCGCCCCCCGCCTCACCGCCGCGGGCGCCTTCGTCACCCCGGACCTCGGCGACACCGTCCTCGCCGACCCCGACCTCACCCCGCTCGCGCGCCTGAAGGACGGCGTGCGCTCGGCCGAGGCGCTGCGCCGCGTCGTCGAGGTGAACCTCGCCCGCGGCGCGGACGTCATCAAGACCCGCGTCAACGAACGCGCGGGGCTGCCGGAGCAGGACCCGCTGGCCCAGGTGTACGCGTACGAGCAGCTCGCCGAGGTCGTCGCCGCGGCGCGGCGGCGCGGCAGGGGCGTCCTCTGCCACAGCTACAGCGAGCAGGGCTGCCACGACGCGGTCACCGCCGGGATCCGCTCCCTGGAGCACGGCGTGTTCGTCGGCGAACGGACCCTGCGCGAGATGCGGCGCCGGGGCACGTACTTCACGCCCACCCTCACCGCCATCGCCGGCCTGGCCGACTCCACGCATCCGGTCCTCGCCGAACGCGGGCGCGCGTACCTGCCCGTCCTGAAGCGGGCCGTCCTCGCCGCGCACGAGCTCGGCGTCCCCCTCGCCGCGGGCACCGACTCGTCCGGCGGCACCGTGCGCCCCATCGGCCGCGAGGTCGAACTCATGCGGGAGGCGGGCCTTTCGGCGCTCGACGCCCTCCGCACGGCCACCACCGGCGCGGCCCGCCTCCTCGGCACGGAACGCACGGTGGGCCGCCTGGCCCGGGGCTACGCGGGCGACGCGATCCTCGTGCCCGGTGACCCGCTGTCCGACGTGACGGTCCTGAAGCAGCCGACGCGGGTGGTACGGGCGGGCGTACCGGTCTGACCCCCGCCGCGCGACACGTGCGCGCCTCCCGCCCGCGCCCCATGTGGGCGCCTTCGCCCGCTGCCCGTGTGGGCAATCGTCCCGCTTGGGGGTCCCCCCTGGACGAAGTCCTTGGGGGAGGGACGGGGGGGCACACGGGACGGCGCCCGCGCCGGGGCGCGGCCCCCGCCCCCGCCCCCCCCCGGGGGCGCCGGGCGCGGCCCCCCCCCCCCCACTACAGCCTCCCGCGCCGGCAAGGGCGCCGTTCCGTTGTGCCCACCCGTTCCGCCCCTTGCGGAACGCCTGCCCACAACTCCCCCAAGGAGCCCCCGTGCACTCGTCCCTCTCCCGTCGTACCGTGCTCGCCGGAGCCGGTGCCGCCGCCCTCGCCGGAGCGACGGCAACCGCAACCCCCGCCACCGCGGCCGAACGGGGCCACCGTTCGAAGACCGTCGTGTTCCGCAACGTCCGTCCGTACGGCGCGGCGAGGGCCACGGACCTCGTCGTCGTCGACGGCCGGATCTCCGACGGCCCGGCCCCGCACGGCGCGAAGGCCGTCGACGGCGGCGGCCGCATCGCCCTCCCGTCCCTCGTCGACGCGCACATCCACCCCGACAAGACCACCTGGGGCGGATCCTGGGTGAGCCGGCGCCCCGCCTCCGCCATCGCCGACTACGTCGCGCAGGACGTGGAGCTGTTCCGCGCCCAGCGGCGGCCCGTCGCCGAGCGGGCGTACGGCCTGATGAGCCACGCCGTGGCCCGCGGCACCCGCGGCATGCGCGCCCACGCCGACGTGGCCCCGGCGTACGGCCTGGCCGGCGTCGAGGGCCTGGCGGAGGCACGTGAGCGCCTGCGGCACGCCCTCGACGTCCAGATCGTGGCGTTCCCGCAGCACGGCGTCATCCGTACCCCCGGCACGGCCGCCCTCCTGGAGAGGGCGGCCCGCCAGGGCCTCATCGACATGATCGGCGGCATCGACCCGATCGGCTTCGACGGGGCCCTCGACGAGCAGCTCGACGTCGTCTTCGGCATCGCGGACCGGCACGGCGTCGGCGTGGACATCCACCTCCACGACCGCGGCGAGAAGGGCATGCGGGCGATGCGCGGGATCGTCGAGCGCACCCGCGCGCTCTCGCTCGCCGGCAAGGTGACCGTCAGCCATGTCTTCTGCCTGCCGGGACTGACGGACCGCGAACTCGGATCCGTCGCGACCGACTTGGGCGAGCAGGACATCGCGCTCACCACCGTCGCCCCGTCGGACTCCCTGGTGCTTCCGATCGCCCGGCTGCGCGAGCACGGCGTTCGGGTCGGTCTCGGCTCCGACGGTGTGCGCGACTCCTGGAGCCCGTTCGGGGACGCCGACATGATGCACCGCGCGCACATCCTGGGATGGGTCACGGACGTGCGTCTCGACGACGAACTGAACGAGTGCTACCGGGTCGCGACCCACGGCGGCGCGGACGTCATGGGCATCCCGCACGCCGACTTCCGGGCCGGCGCACCGGCCGACTTCGTCCTGGTGCGGGGCGAGTGCCTGCCGCAGGTCGTCGTCGACATGCCGCGCCGTGACATGGTCGTCCACGGCGGCGTGGTCGTGGCCCGGGACGGGGAGTTCCTCGCCTGACGCGGCCGCGGGACCGCGAGCACCGCGTGTGCCTCCGACCCGGCGTCGTCGGAGGCACACGCGTCAGACGGGCCGGACTACAGGTACGGCCGTGTGATCAGCTCGATCGCGTGGCCGGACGGGTCCTTGAAGTAGACGCCGCGGCCGCCGTGTTCGGTGTTGGTCTCACCGGGGCGCCGCATCTGCGGATCGGCCCAGTGCTCGACGCCTCCGTCGCACAGGCGCCGGTAGGCCCGGTCGAAGAGCTCGTCGTCGACCAGAAAGGCGTAGTGCTGCATCTGGATGTCCACCGGGGGCTCGGCGAACTGGAGCAGGACGCCGTCGGTGAGCTGGATGTTGAGGAAGGGACCCCAGGACGGCGCCTCGGGGATCTCCAGCAACTCGCGGAAGAAGCGCGCGGACTCGTCGCGGTCCTTCGAGGCGATGATGGTGTGGTTGAACGTGACTGCCATGTGGATGACCTCGCTGTCGATTCGGCACGGGTGAGGGACGCACAGTGCTTGCGCACTGGGGAGGTCCGCGTGCCGAACCGTCGGGGTGCCTGTCGCGCACCCGTCGGGCGATCAGTCGTCCACCGGATGGCCCGTCTGTGTGTGGCGTGTCGCCGGTCCGGTGTTCATGAGCGTCGACGCTACTTGATCAGCCGTGCCCCGGCAAGGTCCGTCCCGTGCCCCCGGGGACCGGGGTCACGGGATCGACAGGGCACGAGCGCGGGCGGTTCAGCCGTTCGGGAGGATGACCGCCCGGCCGTTGATCCGTCCCTCGTGCAGCCGTTCGTACGCCTCGGGTGCCTCGTCCAGACCGTAGGTCTCGACGTGGACGTCGACGGCTCCGGTGCGGGCGAGGTCGAGCACCTCGATCAGCTCGGCGCGGGTGCCCCAGTACGGGGAGGCGACGGAGACCTCGTACGGCAGGGCGCCGAAGCCCACGGGCAGGGTGCCGCCGCCGAGACCGACGATGGTGACGTCGCCCTCCACCGCGGCCATCGCTCCGGCGGCCGTCACGGTGGGCTGCGCGCCCACGAAGTCGAGCACGACCTCGGCGCCGCGGCCGCCGGTCAGTTCGCGGACGGTGGCGGCCGCCGCGGCGTCGGACAGGACCGTGTCGTGGGCGCCGACGGTCCGCGCGAGGGCGAGCTTCTCCTCGGTGACGTCCAGGGCGACGACCCGGGCCGCGGTCATGGCACGCAGCAGCTGGATGGCGACGTGGCCGAGCCCGCCCGTGCCGATGACGACGGCGGTGCTGCCGGGGACGAGCTTCGGCAGGGAGCGCTTGACGGCGTGGTACGGGGTGAGGCCGGCGTCCGTGAGCGGTACGGCCCGTACGGGGTCGAGACCGCCCAGCGGCACCAGGTGGCGCGGACTGTCGACGATCATGTACTCGGCGATGGCTCCGGGCGCGCCGAGTCCGGGCGGCCTGATGCCGAGCTCGGCGGCGCGCAGGCAGTAGTTCTCCTTGCCCTGGGCGCACATGGAGCAGGCGCCGCAGCCCCAGGGGCCGTACACGGCGACGGCGTCCCCGACGGCGAACCCCTCGGCGCCGGGGCCGAGCGCGGCGACGGTGCCGACGCCCTCGTGACCGAGGGTCAGGGGCAGCGGGAACGGCAGCTGTTCGGCGGTCCAGGACATGACGGCGATGTCGGAGTGGCAGACACCGGCGGCGGTGACCTCCAGGAGCACCTGCCCCGGGCCGGGTTCGGGGTCGGGGACGGTGACGACCTCGGGAGGGGCGCCCACGGCGCGGTACTGGAGTGCCTTCATGACGTTGGTCCTTTCCGGTGGTTCAGCGGGCGGCGGGGGCGCCGTCGGCGAGGTGGCGGGCGGTGGTGCCGGGCGCGGCGGGACGCGCCCCGGGCACGGCGTGCGCGGGCGGTCGCGCGGGAGCGTCCGCCGGGGTCGGGGGCGGTTCCGCGGCGAGCAGGGCGAAGGCCTCCTCCACCAGGGCGGGGAACGCCTCCCGGGCGTCGGGGAGCGTCCAGGCGCGGGCGGCGGCCATCAGCGCCGCCGCACCGCTCCCCACGGCGACGGCCGGGCGCAGGTCGCGCCGCGGGTCGGTCCCGAGCCGCCGGGCGACCAGCTGCACGGAGGCGGCCTCGCCCTCCAGGAGGACGCGCCGCAGCACGGCGCGCAGGGGTGCCTCGTGCTCGGCGAGGCGGAGCAGCTCCCGGACTCCGTCGCGCCGGTGCCAGGCGGGCGCGGCCGGGTCGGCGAGCCAGCTCCGCAGGGCCGCACGGTAGGCGGTGAGCGGGGTCTCGGTCTCCGGGCGGGCGGCGAGCGCCTCGTTGATCCGGGCGCAGTCGGCGCGGATGCCGTCGACGACGGCTTCCTCCTTGGAGGAGAAGTACCGGCTGAAGGTGCGGCGGGAGACGCCGACCGTGCCGGTGATGTCCTCGACGGAGACCGCGGCCGGTCCGCGTTCCAGCACGAGCCGCAGTGCGGCCTCGCCGAGCGCCGCTCGGGTCCGTGTGCCCCTGGGGCCGCGGCGCGGGTCCCGCCGTTGTCGTTCCGTACCCATACATGCACCGTACACCTATTGGTGTCCCAGTGGGACATTTATGACGAGTTCTCGCCAAGTGCCCATTCGTCCGCACCGCTCGGTGCAAAGTGGGACGGATCTCCCGCGGACCGGCGGTGGTCCGCGTGAAAGGAGTGGTGCCGTGCTCTTCGACTTCTTCGACCGGTTCCGCCGGAGCGGCAACGGGCCCGGCGGGCGCGGTCCCGCGTCCACCCCCCCGAACCTGGTCCTCGACGCCGACTTCTCCTCCACCCGGCAGTGGGTCGCGGGCCACTCGTGGGCCTATCCCGACGGCGGACCGACGAATCGGGGCGACAACAAGCTCGACTACCTGGTGGCGGACCCCGCCTACAGCCGGACGGGGACCTTCCGCGCCACCCGCAGGACCGACGGCCTCTGGAACGCCGGACTGCTCACGACGGAGGGCAGCGACGAGGGGTTCCTGGTGCGGACGGGCGACGTCCTGGAGGCCCGGGTGCGTCTGCCCGTGCAGACGGGCGCGTGGCCGGCGATCTGGACCTGGCTCGACGGGGGCCAGGAGATCGACGTCTTCGAGTACCACCCCGACAACCCGGACCTCCTGGAGCTGTCGAACCGGGTGCGGGGCCGGTACCTCTACTACCGCGACCCGGCGATCCGGCCGGGGGCGTGGGTGGACCTCCGGGTCGAGTTCGGCGCGCGCTCCGTGGTGTGGTGGGTGAACGGCGCCCGCGTCTTCGACGACCGCCGCGGAGTGGGGCGCTCCTGGCGCGCGCACCTCATCGTGAACCTGTCGGTGTGCGCGGGCCGATACCACCCGGCCCCCGCCCCGGACGCCAAGGAGATGTCGTACGAGGTGACGGAGTTGCGCGTCTACCGCGCCTGACCGGGACCGCGCCTCCCCGCCCTCCCCCGCGTCAGCCGTCCGCGAGCAGGCCGCGCAGGGCGGCGGCGAGGCGCTCGTACTCCTCGGCCCGGTTGTAGATCTGACCGGAGATCCGGATGCCGCCGCCTTCGGGCCAGGCCCAGACCGCCACCCGGAAGCCGAGGCGGGCGGCGATCTCCTCCCGCAGCGCGGCGGCCTCCTGCTGCGTGCGGGCGACGCCCCGGGGCAGGCGCAGCGCACGCATGGCCAGGCCCTCGGCGTGCGGAAGCGGCGTCAGACCGGGGATGCCGGCCAGCGACTCGGCCCCGTGGCGTACGAGGTCGGCGTTGTGGGCGCGGACGCGGGCGGCGTCGAGCCCGGCGAGCAGGTCGAGGCCCTCGGGGGCGGCGAGCCAGGCGGTGTAGTCGGCGGTGGCCCGGTACTCGACCGCGCGCGGGAAGCCCCGGTCGTCCTCCCAGGACGGCACGGGCGCGGACACCCGGGCCCGGTGCCCGGACGCCACCGCCAGGACGGCGCTGCCCGGCGGGGCGTAGGCCCACTTGTGCAGGTTGCCGAACCAGAAGTCGGGGCTCCCGGCGAGCGGTGCGGCGAGCATGCCGGGGGCGTGGGCGCCGTCCACGACGGTGGTCACGCCGCGCTCGCGGAGTGCGCCGAGCAGCCGGGGGCCCGCGACGATCCGGGCGGTGGGTGAGCTGATGTGGTCGAGGAGCGCCACCCTGGTCCGGGGCGTCAGCGCGGCGAGCACCGCCTCGCACACCGCGTCCTCGTCCGGCAGGGCGGGGTCGAGGGCGACGGTGACCGTCCGGGCGCGGCGGGCCGCCGCCGCGACGACCGTGCCGTAGCCGTGGTCGGTGACCAGGATCTCGTCGCCCGCGTCCAGGCGCAGGGCGTCGAGGGCGAGTCCCGCGGCCTCGGTGGCGTTCGTGACGAAGGCGATGCCCTCGGGGTCGGCGCCCAGGTGGGCGGCGACCCGGCCGCGGGCCTCGGCGACGCGGTCGGGAACGGCGAGGAAGAAGGCGTCGGGGTCGGCCGCCGCCTCGGCCATGAGGTCGCACCGGGCCCGGGAGACCGGGACCGGCACGGCACCGAAGGAGCCGTGGTTGAGGTGCGCGACGCCGGGCGCGAGCCGGAACAGCCCGGCACCGCCGGGAAAGACGGCGGGCGCGCTCATCGGACCTCGACGGTGACGGTGCGGCCGGGGGCGAGGCGCGTGCGGAGGAGGGTGTGGGTCACGCCGTCGATGATCTCGGTTCGGGCCGGGCGGCGCACCCCCGTCGACGGCGACGGCCGTGTGGGCGCCGGAGAAGTCCGTCTCCCGGGCGTGGGCGCCGGTGCCGGTCGCACGGGTGAGGGTCGGGCGGACCACGCCCGCGCCCGGAGCCGGTGCCGCTGCGCGTGGAGTCCGGGAGACCGACGGCCGCCGGGTGCCCCCATGTCCGCCGTCCCGGCGGCCCCATGACGATGCGACGGGCCCGGCCGCCCGCTCGGCGGCCCGGGTGTTGCGTAGGCTCGAACGGAGCGTTCCGCGCGGACCCGCACGACGCCGTCCCTACGCCGAGGAGGACCCTGTGAGCACCGCCGGAGAAGGACGGCAGCAGCTGGACGAGGCCAGCGTCCTCAACGCGAAGAGGACCCTCCTCCAACTGCTCGCCCGGGCGGGGGTCTGGTCCGGCGACGCGGAGGAGCTGATCGGCTTCGTCGAGGCGGGCGCGCTGGCCCTCGCGTACGAGGAGGTCGGCACGGCCGGGCGGAGCGCGCCCGAGGGGAAGGGCGAACCGTACGCCTCCGGCTGGCTCGACGGGGCCCGGTCGGTCACCGACGCGCTGGGCGCGGTCTCCGAGCGGGCGCTGCGGCGCGCCGTGGCGGCGGATCCCTCGGCCGCCTCGCCCGACGACCGGCCTCCCGTCGGGCGGACGGAGCTGGAGCGCACCCACGTCGCGGTCACCCCGCTCTACCTCTCCTTCACCGACGCCTCCGACCTCGACCCCGAGGTCACCGAGCAGGTGCTGCGGGCCCTGCTCCGCACGATGAGCTCGCGCCAGCGGGCGGGGTACGCGGGCAGGCTCGCCGCGTTCACGTCGGAGCACCGGACGCGTCTGGAGCGGCTGTACGCCGAGTACGGGCCCGGCAGCGCGATCGCCATCCACGGCCGGTACTCCCTCATCCACTCCCCCACGAGCGTCGCCGTGCTGGAACGGCTCGCCACCGCGCCGGGCGATCTGCACGAGGAGTGGGACTCGGCGGAGCTCCCTCCGGCATGGCTGGACGGACTGACGACGGCGTGGGAGGCCTCGGGCTGACGTCCGCTCACGAGCAGGAGCGGCGTCAGGGCCCTGGCGCTCCGGGCCACAAGGAAATAGGTTAGGCTCACCTAACAAGCGCCTCGCGATGGCCGCTGCCTCGACATCCCCATGTCTGGAGAAGCGGCCGGCGGGGCGTCAGCACACCTCTGCCCGGAGACAAGGATCCGCCATGCCTGCACTGTTCACCCCCCTTCGCCGCCGCGTCCTCGTGGCGGGTGCCGCCGCGGTCTCGCTCGGCCTCATGGTGACCGGGTGCGGCTCGGACGACAAAAAGGACGACGCGAAGGACTCGGCGGCCAAGGCTCCGGCGGGGGCGTTCCCCGTCACCATCAAGAGCGCCCTCGGTGACGCCGTCATCAAGGAGAAGCCGAAGCGCGTCGTCACCCTCGGCCAGGGCTCCGCCGAGACCGCCATCGCCCTCGGCAACGTCCCCGTCGGCATCGAGAGCTACGCCTGGGGCAGCGACAAGACCGGCTACCTGCCCTGGATCCACGACGCCGTGAAGAAGTCCGGCGCCACGCTGCCCAAGCAGTTCGACGGCGGCGAGGAGCTCGACATCGAGGCGATCACCGAGCTCGAGCCCGACGTCATCCTCGCCCCCTGGTCGGGCATCACGCAGAAGCAGTACGACCTCCTGAAGGAGATCGCGCCGACCGTCGCCTACCCCGAGAAGGCGTGGAGCACCGACTGGGACCAGCAGATCGAGATCGTCGCCAAGGCGCTCGGCCAGCCGGAGAAGGCCAAGGAGCTCACCTCCAAGATCGACAAGCAGCTCGCCGACGCCGCCGCCTCGCGTCCGAACTACAAGAACGTCACGTTCTCGTACATCTACAACACCGGCCCCGGCACCCTCGGCGTCTTCAAGCCCGAGGAGCAGCGCGTCGCGATGGTCTCCAAGCTGGGCCTCAAGGTCGACCCGGTCGTGAACACCTTCAAGGAGACCGAGGGCACCGACTCCGCCCTCATCGGCCTGGAGAACGCCAACAAGCTCTCCAAGAGCGACATCGCCTTCACCTTCTACATGGACGACAAGTCCCGCAAGGAGATCGAGGCGCAGCCGCTGTACGCGGCCATCCCCGCGGTCAAGAAGGGCGCGCTCGTCTACAGCAACGACCAGCCCTTCGTGACGGCCTCGTCGATGATCAACCCGCTGACGGTGCCGTACAGCATCGAGCGGTACCTCCCCATGATCGACAAGGCCGTCGCCAAGGCCGGGAAGTAGCAGCGGGTCCCCAGCGTGACCACTCTCTCCCGGATCGGCCAGGGCCCCGCCGGCGTACGGCGGGGCCCTGGCCGGCACATCGCGGCCGCCGCCCTGTGCCTGGTCCTGCTCGCCCTCGCGGTCCTCGCCAGTGTCATGTTCGGCAGCAAGCCGACGTCGGCGGGCGACGTCCTCAAGGTCGTCACCGGCGGCGGCGACGACTATCTGCGGACCGTCGTCGAGAGCCGTTATCCGCGCACCGCCCTCGGGCTGCTCGCGGGCCTCTGCCTCGGGGTCGCCGGCACCCTGATGCAGGGCATCACCCGCAATCCGCTCGCCGAGCCGGGACTTCTCGGCATCAACGCCGGCGCGTCCGCCGCGATCGTCGCCGCGACCGCGTTCCTCGGCGCCTCCGGACAGCGCGAGAACATCTGGTGGGCCCTCGCCGGAGCCCTGGCGACCGGTGTGATCGTCCACCTCATCGGCACGGCCGCCGGCGGCGGCGGACCGGTCCGCCTGGTGCTCGCGGGCGCGGTGCTCTCCGCCGTCCTCGCCGCGTTCATCCAGGCCGTCGCGCTGTCCCGTCCGCAGGTCTTCGACACGTACCGCTACTGGGTGGTGGGCGCGCTCGGCGGGCGCGGCTTCGACGCCTTCTGGGCCGTCCTGCCGTTCGCCGCCGTCGGCTTCGTCCTCGCCGTACTCCTCGCGCCGGGGCTCAACGCCATGGCCATGGGCGACGACAAGGCCGCTTCCCTCGGCATCAGCCCCGCCCGCGTCAAGGGCGCCGGTCTCCTCGCCGCGACGCTGCTGAGCGCCGCCGCGACGGCCGCCGTCGGCCCCATCGCCTTCGTCGGGCTCGCCGTCCCGCACCTCGTCCGGGCCCTGGTGGGCGCCGACTTCCGCCTGCAGATCCTCTTCACCTCGCTCGCCGGGCCCACGCTGCTGCTGTTCGCCGACGTCGTCGGCCGCGTGCTGCTCCGCCCGCAGGAGCTCATGGTCGGTGTCGTCACCGCCTTCGTCGGCGCGCCCGCGCTGCTCTTCGCCGTCCGTCGTATGAGGGGAGCGGCATGAAGACCGCCGAGCGGATCGACACGTCGGCCGCAACCGCGTCCCCGGCTCCCGTCCGGCCCAAGGGCCGGACCCTCGTGCGGATCGGCCCGTGGGTCGCCGTCCCCGTGCGGCGCCCCACCCTGGTCGCCGCCGCGGTGACCCTGGTGCTGCTCCTCGGGGCGGCCGTGGCGACCCTCTCCCTGGGCCGGCTCGGCATCGACCTGCCCGACCTTCCGTCGGCGCTCATGGGCGAGGCCACCGGCAAGAACGCCTTCGTGCTGAACCGGCTGCGCGGGCCGCGGCTCGTCGTCGCGATCGGCGCCGGCGCGGCCTTCGGCCTGTCCGGCGCCCTGTTCCAGTCGGTCACCCGCAACCCGCTCGGCAGCCCCGACGTGATCGGGCTCGGGGCGGGCTCCGGGGCGGGCGCGGCGGCGGCCGCGCTGTTCTTCCCGGACGTCGTGCCGGTGCCCGTCGGCGCGCTGCTCGGCGCCGTCCTCGCGATGGCGGTCGTCTACTTCTCGACGGGCACCGGGTTCCGCAATCCGGCACGGCTCGTCGTGGCCGGCATCGGCGTGTCCGCGATGGCGACGGCCCTCACCCAGTACGTGGTGTACGCCGTCGAGCGGGACAAGGCCAGCGCGCTGACCGCCTACATCAACGGCAGCCTCGCCGCCCGCTCCTGGGACGACGCGACCACGATCGGGCTCGTACTGCTCGTCTGCCTCCCGCTCGCGGCGCTCCTCGCGCGGCCCCTGAGCATCGGTGAGATGGGCGACGACCTGTCGACCGGTCTGGGCGCCCGCCCGGCCCGTACGGCGACCGCGGCGGTCACGCTGTCGATCGTGTTGTCCGCAGGCGCCGTCAGCGTCGCGGGGCCGATCGCCTTCGTCTCCCTGACGGCGCCGCAGATCGCCAAACGGGTCACCCGCGGCGGCGGACCGCACCTGGTCATGTCGACGCTGCTGGGTGCCCTGCTCCTGGTCCTCGCCGACCTGACGGCCCAGCAGCTGCCGCTCTTCGACAACCTGCCGGTCGGCCTGTACACGATGGCCGTCGGCGGGGCGTACCTCGGCTACCTGCTGCTGCGGGAGTGGAAGCGTCCGGCCGCCTGATCCGTGGGGCGACGCGTAGGGGGGACCGCTGTGCGGTCCCCCCTACGGCTGTCCGAGCGGCTCCCCCGCGCGCAGGTTCCAGCGGCCCGCGCGGCCGGTGAGGTGGACGGCGGTCAGGGGACGGACGTCCAGACGCCAGGCCATGGCGTCCGGCGCCGCGAGGGCGTGGACCGTCGCGGCGCGGATGACGTCCGGTTCGGCGACCGCGGTCACGCGGCCCGCGTCGTCCCCGAGGCCGTCCAGCCAGGCACCGACCCGGACCCTCAGGTCCCGCAGGGACTCCCCTCCGTGCGGGGCCGCCGCGGGGTCCGACAGCCAGGCGGCGACCTCCGCCTCCTCGGCGGCGGCGACGGCCTCCAGGGTGCGTCCCCGCCACCGTCCCATCGCGCATCCCGCGAGCGCCTCCACGGGCTCCGCCGGCAGGCCCAGGGCCCGCGCCGTACGGCGACAGCGCCGGGAGGGCGAGGCGTACGCGTGCGGGGTCGGGCCGACGGAGTGCGCGAGGGCCTCGGCGCGGGCGACGCCCGCCGGGTCCAGGGGGCCGTCGTCGTCGAACCGGATCTCGCGCAGCGCCTCGCTCGTCGCGGGCGAGATCAGCGTCAACCGGACTGTCATCGGGTTCCTTTGCGGCGGGCGGCGGAGGGGCGGGGGCCGGGCGGACCCGCACCGGGGGCGTACGGCAGTGATGCGTGCCTCACGCCCTTGGCGACGGTCCCCGCGCGCGGTACCGTCAGGCGACATTTGAACAGCGTGACGACGGCGAGACGGAAGCCCGGTGAGAATCCGGCACGGTCGCGCCACTGTAAGCCGCGGCGTCCCCGAGCGTGACGTCGCGGTGAGTCAGACCCGTGGACCGTCGTCCTGCACCACCGTCTGGGACGCGAGTTCCCACAGGAGGTTCCATCATGGCCGAGGCCGTCGTGTCCGCTGCCGTTTCCACCCCTTCCGTCGCCGTACCGGCTCCGCTGCCCGTGCGGGCGGTGCTGCCCTGGGCCTTCTTCGTCGGGCTGCTCGCGCTGATCGCGCTGTACTTCGTGGGTGCCGAGCAGGGCGCCACCTCCGTGTTCGCGGGCACCGACGTGCACGAGTGGGTGCACGACGGACGCCACCTGCTCGGCTTCCCCTGCCACTGAGAGGCGAACCGCACCATGCACGCCTCAACTGTCAGATCCCTGCTGGTCCGCGGCATGCTCGCGGGCCTGATCGCCGGACTGTTCGCCTTCGCCGTGGCCTACGCGGTGGGTGAGCCGCCCGTGAACGGCGCGATCGCCGTCGAGGAGGCCACGGCCGCCGAGGAGGCCCCGGCCGCCCACGGGGCGCACGCCGGGCACGGTGGCGGCGCGGCCGCCGCCGAGCCCGCCGAGGAGGAGGGGATCAGCCGCTCCGCGCAGTCGACCTTCGGCCTCGCCACCGGCGTCCTCGTGTACGGCGTGGCGCTCGGCGGCATCGCCTCGCTCGCCTTCTCCTTCGTGCTGGGCCGCGTCGGCCGGTTCAGCCCCCGGGCGACTGCGGCGCTGACCGCCGCCGCCGCGTTCACCACCGTCTATCTGGTGCCGTTCCTCAAGTACCCGGCGACCCCTCCGGCCGTCGGCA
Source organism: Streptomyces sp. NPDC059695 (assembly GCF_042733785.1). NCBI lineage: Bacteria > Bacillati > Actinomycetota > Actinomycetes > Kitasatosporales > Streptomycetaceae > Streptomyces > Streptomyces sp. NPDC059695. The sequence goes on from NZ_JBHWFF010000011.1 coordinate 51,142, forward strand.
ATCCGGACACCATCGGGCAGCGCACCACCCTGTTCTTCCTGATGATCCTGCTCAGTGTGCTCCTCGGGATCGGCGCCGTGATCGCCGGGCGCCGGCTCGCACCGCGCCTGGGGAACTGGAACGCGACCCTGGCGGCCGGCGCCGGGTTCGTGGCTGTGACGGCGATCGCGTTCGCCGTCCTGCCGGACAACACCGACGCCGTCGCGGCGGGCTTCCCCGCCGCCCTCCTCTGGGAGTTCAGGATCGCCTCGCTGGCGATCCAGGTGGTGCTGTGGGCGGTGTTCGGGATCGTCTTCGGCGTCCTCGCGCAGAAGACCCTCGCCGCCCGCACGGCCGCGTCCGACACCGAGGGCCGGGTCGCGGCCCCCGTCGCCGGCTGACCCGCGGACGTTCCGACGACGGCGCCCCGCCCACCACACGGTGGGCGGGGCGCCGTCGCGTCCGGGACACCGCCAGGGGGTGCCCCGCCCCGGCGCGGTGCTGCGCGGGGGCACGTCACCTCCGGGCGACCGCCGTCGGGTCCGTGCTCAGCCAGTGGCCCGCGGTGGCCCAGCCGGTCAGGCGCCTGGCCCGTCCGCCGTCGGCAACGCCGTCGGCGCCGAACGAGCCCCCTTCCGCCACGAGCCGCAGTCCCGCCAGGGCCGGTGCGAGCCGGGCCGCCACGTGGCAGGGGTGCCGGGCCGCCTCCTGCGGCAGCCACTTCAGCACCCCTGCCGCCGCCTCGTCGTCGCACATCGACAGGTGGAAGAGCATCTGCCGCCAGGCGTACGCCGCGTCCTTGATCGTGGCGAGCGGGCGCGCCTCGTGGTGCACGCGGCCCGTCAGACGGCAGACCGTGGCGAAGCAGCGGCGCGCCGGCTCCGCCCAGCCGGAGGCGGGGGCGACTCCGACGCGGTGGACGAGGGTGGCGAGGTTGTGCGTGGTGAGGATCTGCGCCTGCTCGATCACCGTGCCGTTGGCCGCCACGCCCCGCGAGGCGGGCCTGCCCGCCCGCGCGTGACAGAGCGCGGCGAATCCGGGCGCCGTCCGGGCGCCCGTACTCCTCGACGCGTTCCCCGCGAGGGCGAGGACCTCTCCGTAGTCGATGCCGTAGTACCGCTCGTACAGGGATCCGCCGCCGAGGAGTTCGGCCGCCACTGCCGCGGCCGACTGGAACTTCGGGCTGAAGGTGCCCATGAAGATGTCGGCGGCCAGCTCCTCGACAAGCGGGGCGTCCAGGCCCGCCCGGCCGGCGAGCACCCCCAGTTCCCGCACGAGGGGGTTGGGCAGCAGGGTGCCCGGGAAGCCGTCGACGGCCACCTCGCCGAGCTGCCGCAGCGCCGCGTGCGCGGAGGCCTCGGAGCGCGCGTCCCCGACGCGCCGTGCGGACACGGCGCGGACCCAGGGAAGTTCCCCGGGCCGGACCTGCCGCGCCAGGTCGAGCAGCAGCAGCGAGCGGCGCCTGCGGAACGCCCGGTAGTTCGCGGCCATGAGCGCGCGCAGTGGCCCGTCCTCGTACCCCGCCGCGGTCTCGGCGGCGACGAGCTGGGGGACCAGCTCGGCCATCGCCTCTGCGGACGGGACCACTCCGAGTGCGACGAGCGTGGCGAGGGGCGCGCTGCGCGCTCCCTCGACCACACGGCGGATCGCGGGCGGTACGGCCGTGCCGGCGGGCAGGCCGGTGGCGCGGCGCTCCGTCTCGGTGACCGGGGCGACGAGCGGGGCCACGTCGGCGGCACCGGCGTCCTGCGGGAGGCCGGAGAGGCGTTCGGCCACGAGGTGCGCCAGGGCCTGGTGCGACGGCAGCGCGGCCTGGGCCGCCTGGGTGTCGCGCAGTACGGTGTGGCGCTCCGACCCGGGCAGGCCCCGCTTGCGGACCATGGAGGCGACGGCGTGCCGCAGCAGTCCGGTCCGGCGCGCGTCGAGCGGGCGTCCGGCCGTGGTCTCCTCCAGCGCCCCGCGCAGGATCCCGACGTTGCCCTTGGGGTCGCGGTGTCCCCCGCACCGCGTGTGCTCACGGGCCAGGTCCCGGTACCGGTCGAGGAGCGCGGCACCGCGCGCGTGCCACCCGGCGTCCGGCTCGCGGCCGAACACGCGGTGATCGGGGCCGGCCGTCTCCAGCCAGTGGCGGAGCAGATCGTCCGCGAAGGGCCTCCACACGGCGAGCGCCTCGCGCTGCGCCTCCACGGCGCCGTTGGGGCGGCGGCGTGCCAGCGCCGCGCCCGCTTCCGCGACGGTACGGCGGTGCACGTTGCCGGTGTCCGGTGCCGGGGCCTGCGAGGGCCGCGGGGTGAAGCGGAGTCGTCCCGCGAACGGGCGCAGTTCGTCGACGAGTTCGAGGGCGGCGTCGGCCTCGCCGGCGCGGACCAGCCAGGCCGCCGTGAGCAGCGCGGCCTCCTCGGGGACGGCGATCTCGTAGCGGGCCGTGTCCAGCAGCGCCCACAGCTCCGTGAGCCCTTCCTCGGTGAGGGAGTGGGCGAAGAGCGCGGCCCTGTCCTCCGGCAGTCCCGCTCTCCGCGCGGCCTCGGCCTCGTACGGCAGGAGGGGGCCGCCCGCACTCGGGGCTCCCGTGGCGAAGCCGCCGCGCAGGACCTCGGGCGTCACCCAGGCGGGGAGGCCCTCCACGGGGGTGCGCGAGCCGATGCGGAGGGTGCCGTCGGTCAGTCCGGCGAGCACGCGGCGCCAGCCGCGGACCCGTTCTTCGGCGCGGGCCCGGGTGGCCGGGTCGGCGTCGGTGAGCGCGGTGACGAAGGCCCTGGCGAGGTGGGACTCGGCGTAGGAACCGGATGTCTTCGGCGGCTGCTGGTCAGCGTGGGCGTCCATAAGCCGACGTGGCGGGTTCCGCCCCCGCGCCCTCCGGGTCCCGAGCCCGGCGCTCTGCTGCTGAGCTACACGTCGTGTGGCACGGACGGTAGTCAAGGTGGCGGGTCCGGGGCAACGGGGTTTCGCCGCCGCGGGCATGGGCCCCGTGCGGAGGGGGACGGCTGCGGGATCCGGCCGCTTGGGAGCGCTCTCAGCGCGTGGGGGTTACAGATATCCTGGTCCGCGCAGGACCGCACAGCACCCATCGGACACGCACACCGCAGACCCCGTCCAGCCGACGCAGCCGAGGAGCGCCCGCCTTGCCCGAGCAGACCACGGGGTCCCGCCCCACGCTGGAAGCCGTCGCCGCACGTGCCGGGGTGTCGCGCGCCACGGCCTCGCGGGTCGTCAACGGGGGTGCGGGCGTGCGTGCCCCGCTGGTGGAGAAGGTGCTCAGGGCCGTGGAGGAGTTGGGTTACGTGCCGAACCACGCGGCGCGCACCCTGGTCACCCGGCGCAACGGCGCCGTGGCCGTGATCATCGCGGAGCCCGAGTTCCGGATCTTCTCGGACCCGTTCTTCGAGCAGCAGGTGCGGGGGATCAGCCGTGAGCTGACCGCCCACGACTCCCAGTTGGTGCTCCTGTGGGTGGAGGGGCCGGGGGACCACGAGCGGATCTCGCGCTACCTCGGGGGCGGGCACGTCGACGGCGCCCTGGCGTTCTCGCTGCACAGCGACGACGCGCTGCCGACCGTGATCGAGCGGGCCCGGATCCCGGTGGTCTTCGGCGGGCGGCCCGCCCCCGGCATCGATCCGGAGGTGCCCTTCGTCGACTGCGACAACCGCGGGGGCGCGCGGGAGGCGGTGCGGCACCTGGTGGGGCTCGGACGGCGGACCGTCGCGCACATCTCCGGCCCCGCCGACCAGACGTCCGCGATCGACCGGATCCACGGCTACCGTGACGTGTTCCTGGACGCCGATCCCGCGCTGCTGTGCCGGGGCGACTTCACCGAGGAGAGCGGGGCCCGGGCGATGGCGGAGCTGCTCGGCAGACGGCCGGACGTGGACGGGGTGTTCGTCGCCAACGACCTGATGGCGGCGGGGGCGTTGCGGACGCTGCGGGAGCGCGGGGTGCGGGTGCCGGAGGACGTGGCGGTCGTCGGCTTCGACGACATGGCCTCGGTGGTCGGCAGGACCGTTCCCGCGCTGACGACCGTGCACCAGGACATCGAGGGCATGGGACGGCTGATGGTGAAGCTGCTGATGCGGCTGCTGGACGGGACCGGACCCGGGATGCCGGCGTCCGTGATCACCCCGACCGCACTGGTCCGCCGCGCCTCCGCCTGAGCGCGTACGGAAGGGCGGCGGGTCCGGGTGCGATGCCTGTCTCTTTTACACAACTGAAGCTGCCGACGAAAAATATATCAGTCTCTTATAACAAGACTACGCTCGCGCCCCAAAATATAGT
>NZ_JBHWFF010000011.1:55399-116519 GCF_042733785.1 Streptomyces sp. NPDC059695
CGCCGGTGGCCGCGTCTCGGGGGGGGGGGGGGGGGGGGTGCGGGGGGGGGGGGGGCGGGGGGGGGGGCGCGCCCCCGCCGCCCCCCCGCCCCCCCCCCGTCTCTCCCGGGGTCAGTCGTACGGGATGACGAGGACGGAGCGGTCCGTGCCCGTCTGGAGCCGTGCGTCGGCGTTCCCGATGGCGCTCCAGACCTCCAGGCGGACCGTACCGCCGCGCAGGTCCCCGAGCGTGCCGGTGGCGGACTTCAGGCCGCGCGTCTGGGCGTACTCCTCCCAGCCGGTGACCGGGTCCGTCGCGAAGTACTGGTAGGTCTCCGTGCGGTCGAAGGTGCCGTCACCGGTGAGGTCGTAGCGGACGCGGGCCTGCTGGCCCAGGCCGACGGCCGTGCCCGCGTCCACCTGCAGCCGGAAGGCCGTCGAACCGCCGCTCCTGAGCGTGCCGTCGACGTTCCTCACCTCGTACACCAGCGGGCGGTCCGGGGTGCCGTCGTGGTTGGCTCCCCCGGCGGAGGCGAGGGTGTCGCTGCCCGCCGTGGCTCCGCCGGCCGTGGTGAGGGTGCCGCCGGTGCGGAGCTGGAAGGTGTTCCCCGTGGAGGGCCCGGGGCCCGGGTCCGTGCCGCCCGTGCCGGTGCCGGTCGCGGTGGAACGGGCCGGGACGGTCAGGGACTTGCCGTCGGAGAAGGTGACCGTGCGGGCGGTCGTGCCGTGGTTGTGGGCCACGTAGGTGCGGGTGGTGCCCTTCAGGAAGACGGCCGAGGTGGGGAGGGAGCCGGTGACCGAGGCGTCGGGCGCGCCGAGCGTGTCGAGCGCCGTGAGCCAGTGGTAGGTGTGGGCCTTGGACTCGCCCGCCTCCGGGGTGTATCCGGCGTTGCCCGCGTCCCACTTGGCCTTGGCGGCGCCGGGATCGGCCAGGGACTGGAACTCCCAGAGGATGTCGCGCCATTCGACGGCCGGTCCGCCGTTCTCGCGTTCCATCTCGGCGAGGTTGCGCCGGACGGCGTCCTGGCGCCCGCCGAGCTGGAGCGAACCACCGGTGACGGGGAGGACGTTGATGCCGTGGATCTCCTCCGGGTTCGCGGTCCACCAGGTGGAGTACGCGGCGCCGCTGCCCCAGACCATGCCGACGGTGTCGTGCTGGAAGGCGGCGGGGAAGACCTGCTGGTCGGCGTCGAACCAGTACTGGGAGACGGCCTCGCCCTCGGTGGTCAGGAGGTAGGTGCCGAGGTCACGGAGCTGGGTGTCGCCGGTGGCCGAGCCCCAGAGGACGAGGGCGGCGCTGAGGTTGGTGGACTCCGAGGAGGACTCCTGGTTGTTGCCGGCGGCGAAGCCCTGGTGGCCGCTGGCCCAGCTGTGCCCGGCGTAGACGTCGAAGCCGCGCAGGAAGGGGAAGGCGCCGTCGGTGCGGCTGGGGTTGGCGGTGTCGCGGACCAGGGTCTTGACCATGGAGCCCCAGGCGGAGTCCGCGGCCCAGGCCGGGTCGTACTGGGCGACGATCGCCGCCGCGTACACGTAGTAGCCGTAGTGGAAGTGGTGGTCGTTGAGCTCGGTGTCGCTGCCGTAGGAGGCGGGGTACCCGGTGAGGGTCTTCCAGGCCTGGTCGTACGAGAACTCGTTGGCGCCGCCCGCCGTGAACCACTCCTGGAGGCGGCCCTTGACGAGGCCGAGCAGCTTGTCGCGGACCGCTCCCTCGCCGATCTGGTCGGCGAGCGGGACGAGCTGGGCCAGCTTGCCGAGCGCCTTGCCCGTCCAGTACGTGTCGACCGCACCCGAGAAGGGGTCGGCGGAGTTCGCCACCTCGTTCAGGTACCCGCGCAGCCGGGCGGCGTCCACTCCGGCGCCGGGGAGCGCCGGCAGGGTGGCGGCGGCCCGCTGCGAGGTCGTGAAGGAGGCGGACTCGCGGACCTTCATGGTGCCGCGCGGAGAGACGTAGGTGTACGGGGTGAGCGGGTCGGTGGTGTGCAGCCACTGGTGGCGGTAGAGCGCCTGGAGGGTGCCGCGTTCGGTGCCCTCCTTCGCCTCGGTGGTGAGCGCGTAGGTGGCGCGGACGGTCCCCGCGTCGTAGCTCCAGTTCACGGTGGACCCGGTGACGAAGCTGTAGGCGTACTTCCGGTAGGTGGCGAGGGCGTCGGTGGAGGGCAGGACGGCGATGGAGAAGTAGTCCTTGCCGCCGAGTCCGGCGGTGACGGTCTGGCCGGAGACGTTCCAGTCGGTGCCGGTGGGCGCGAAGAGGGCGTAGTGGTGGCCGGCGACGGTGATGCCGAGGACGTTGCCCTGGTCGGCGAAGACCGTGGGCGTCTCGGCCGTGGTGATCCGGGCGTCGCCGCCGGTGCCCTTGGCGTACACGAAGGGCAGGCCGTGGCCGATGGTGGTGCGCAGGGTGCGGGCGCCGTCGGACCAGTAGGGGGTGACGGTCCAGTCCGACCAGGCGTCGGCCTTCGTGTCGGGCGAGTTGAGGCCGGTGAGACCGAGGGTCAGGTCGCGCTTGTGGGCGAACTCGTACTGGCGCCCGTCGCCGACGACGGCGGGGCTCGTCGGGTAGCCGATCTCCAGGCCGCCGGCGACCGCCTGGTAGGTGAGCGGGTGGCCGTACATGGGGGTGGAGTACGGGTTGTCCCCGTACCGCTGGAAGGCGAGGGAGGACCACCAGTCGTTGGTGGGGACCGGCTTGCCCTGGGCGGCGGGGGTGACCTTGGGGATGACGGGGGTGCCGGTGTTGGTGGTGGGGCCCGAGGTGCCGGCGGGGCGCGTGTCGGAGTAGCTTCCGGCGCCCACCGGTACGGTGGCGGCCGCCGCGGGGACGGCGGCGGGGCCGATTCCCAGGGCGGCGAGGGCGGAGACCAGGACCACTGCCGTGGTCGGCCTGGTGCGGGGGGCTGGCATGAAGGAGCACCTCGTGTCGTCGTCGCGACGGATGGGGGGCTTGCACGGGGAGCGGTGCGAGAGCGCCGCGCGGCTTCGTGAGAGCGCTCTCAGAACGTCGGAAACGTAAAACCCTCGAAACGACTGTGTCAATGGATTGAACACAAGCGGGAGTTGAGCTCGTCTCCCGTCCGATACGCCTTCGAGCCTTGACGGATCCCCCTCTCCACGGGCACGCTCCCCCCGCAGGCTTGAGAGCGCTCTCAGACGTTCTCGCTCGTTCCGGAGCCAAGGAGGCTTCCCATGCCCATCGCCCGAGCCGCCAGAAGAACCGCCTCCCGCCTGGGGGCGGTCGTGCTCACCGGGGCACTGCTCGCCGCCTGCGGAAGTTCGACGGACGGCGCCTCCGGGGACGGCGCCGGGGGCGAGGTCACGATCACCGTGGACCTGTTCGGCTCCTTCGGATACAAGGAGGCCGGGCTGTACGCGGAGTACGAGAAGCTCCACCCCGGCGTCACCATCAAGCAGACCGACACCGAGGACGAGGCCGACTACTGGAAGTCCCTCCAGACCCGGCTCGCCGGCGGCGGGGGCCTCGCCGACGTCCAGGGCATCGAGGTCGGCCGGATCGCCTCCGTCACCCAGCAGCAGGCCGAACGGTTCGAGGACCTCAGGAAGTACGGGGCGGAGAAGCTCAAGGACCAGTTCGCCCCGGCCAAGTGGGCCGCCGCCACCGGGAAGGGCGGCGAGGTCCTCGGCCTCGGCACGGACGTCGGCCCCGAGGCCCTCTGCTACCGCACGGACCTGTTCCGGAAGGCCGGACTGCCGACCGACCGCGAGGAGCTGGCCACGAAGTGGTCCACCTGGGACGGCTACCTGGACCTCGGGAAGCAGTACAAGGCGAAGGCACCCGGCAGGAGCGCCTGGATCGACAGCGTCGGCAGCCTGTACTCGATCATGATCGGGCAGGAGAAGGAGCGGTACTACGACGCCTCCGGAAAGCTGATCTGGGAGGACAACCCCGCCCTGCGCACCGCCTGGGACCACGCCGTCGAGGCCGCCCAGGGCGGTCTGAGCGCCAAGCTGGACCAGTGGTCCCCCCAGTGGAACCAGGCCTTCGCCGCCGGCTCGTTCGCCACGATCCCCTGCCCCGCCTGGATGCTCGGCTACATCAAGGGCCAGGCCGGTGAGACCGGCAAGGGCAAGTGGGACGTCGCCCCGCTCCCCGGCGGCGCCGGCAACTGGGGCGGCTCCTACCTGGCCGTACCCAGGGCCGCAGCGCACAAGAAGGAGGCGTACGAGCTGGTCACGTGGCTCACCGCGCCCGAGCAGCAGACGCGGCTCTTCGAGAAGCAGGGCAACTTCCCCTCCGCCACGGGTGCGATCGCGAAGGTCGCGGGCGCGAAGGACGCGTACTTCTCCGGCGCCCCGATCGGGAAGATCTTCGGCGACGCGGCGAAGGCGGCACCGGTCCAGGTCCTCGGCGTGCACGACCAGAACATCGCCCAGCAGATCACCAACGCGCTGAGCGAGGTCGAGCGCAAGGGCACCTCGCCGGAGAAGGCCTGGTCGAACGCGCGGAAGGGCGTCGAGAACACCATCGGCTGACGTGCGCCGCGAGGGGCTCCGCCCCGCGGAGCCCCGCCCCCTTCCCCACGCCCCGCCCCGTACCCTCACCGAAGGGCCGCATCGTGACCCTCACCGCACCCCAGGCGCCGGCCCCGCCGCGCGTCGCCCCGCCGCCCCGGCCGGGGGCCGCGCGGCGGGCCTGGCGGACGGCCTCGCCGTACGCCTTCCTCGCCCCGTTCTTCACCCTCTTCGCCGCGTTCGGCCTCTTCCCGCTGCTGTACACGGCCTTCGTCTCGCTCTACCGCGTGGAGCTCCAGACCCCCGGCGACATGGAGTGGCGCGGCCTCGGCAACTACACCGCGCTCTTCGGCGACGCGTACTTCTGGACCGCACTGCGCAACACCTTCACCATCGGTGTCCTGTCCACCGTGCCGCAGCTGGTGATGGCCCTCGGCCTCGCGCACCTGCTCAACTACCGCATGCGCGGGCGCACGTTCCTGCGCACGGCGGTCCTGCTGCCGTACGCGACCTCGGTCGCCGCCGCCACCCTCGTCTTCGCCCAGCTCTTCGGCCGGGACTTCGGGCTGATCAACTACGCGCTCGGCCTCGTCGGCTTCGACCCCGTCGACTGGCAGAACGGCACCGTCGCCTCGCAGATCGCGGTGTCGACGGTCGTCATCTGGCGCTGGACCGGCTACAACGCGCTGATCTACCTGGCCGGCATGCAGTCCATCCCCGACGAGCTGTACGAGGCCGCCGCCATGGACGGGGCCTCGCGGTGGCGCCAGTTCCTCCACGTCACCCTGCCGGGGCTGCGGCCCACGATCCTCTTCACCGTCGTCGTCTCCACGATCGGCGCGACGCAGTTGTTCGGCGAGCCGCTGCTCCTCGAAGGGTCGATCTCCGGCGGCATCTCGCACCAGTACCAGACCCTCGGCCTCTACATGTACGAGCAGGGCTGGGGCTTCTTCCACCTGGGGCGGGCCGCGGCCATCGCCTGGGTGATGTTCCTGCTCATCGTGGTGCTCGTCGGGCTCAACGCCCTGATCGCGCGCCGCCGTTCACGCAAGGAGGCCGGCCGATGACCACGCTCGTCCGCCCGGCGCGCCGCGGACCCGCGCGGGCGGGCCGCACCCTGCACGCCGGACCGCTCGCCTACACGGTCCTGGTCGTCGCCGTCCTGGTGTCCGCGTTCCCGTTCTACTGGACGATCGTCGCCGCGAGCCGGTCCAACGCCGACCTGGCGAACGTCCCTCCCGCGCTGCTGCCGGGCCGGAACCTGATGCGCAACTTCGAGGCGGTCCTCGAAGAGGCCGACATCGGCAAGGCCCTGCTCAACTCGCTGATCGTCTCCGGGTCGATCACCCTCGGCACCGTGCTGTGCTGCACGCTCGCCGGTTTCGCCTTCGCGAAGCTCCGCTTCCGGGGCCGGGGCGCGCTGCTCGCGGTCACCGTGGGCACCATGATGATCCCGCCGCAGCTGGGGGTGATCCCGCTGTTCATGCTGATCGCCGAGCTGGGGTGGGTGAACCAGCTCCAGTCGGTGATCCTGCCCGGGCTCGTGTCGGCGTTCGGGGTGTTCTTCATGCGGCAGTACCTGGTGCAGTCGCTGCCGGACGAGCTGATCGAGGCGGCCCGGGTCGACGGGGCCTCCACCGCCCGGATCTTCTGGTCGATCGTGGTGCCGGTCGCCCGGCCCGGCATGGCCGTCCTCGGTCTGCTGACCTTCATGGCCGCGTGGAACGACTTCTTCTGGCCCGTCGTCGCGCTCTCCTCCTCCGAGCCCACCGTGCAGGTCGCGCTGCGCCAGCTCGGCGGCGGCTACGTCCACGACCAGTCCGTGATCATGACGGGCACCCTCCTGGGCACCCTGCCGGTGCTGCTCGTCTTCGGCCTCCTCGGCCGGCAGATCGTCGGCGGCATCATGCAGGGCGCGGTCAAGGGCTGACGTCCGCCCCGCCCTCCTCCTCCTACCGCCCTCTCACTCCAGGGAGCTGCCTTCCCATGACCGCGCTCGACGCCCACTCCGCCCGCACGACCGCCCTGCGCTTCCCCGAGGGCTTCCGCTGGGGCACGGCGACCGCCGCGTACCAGATCGAGGGGGCGGCCGCCGAGGACGGCCGCACCCCCTCCATCTGGGACACCTTCAGCCGTACGCCCGGAAAGGTGCGCAACGGCGACACCGGTGACATCGCCGCCGACCACTACCACCGGGTCGACGAGGACGTCGCCCTGATGCGGCGGCTCGGGGTGACCGACTACCGCTTCTCGATCGCCTGGCCGCGGGTCCAGCCCACCGGACGCGGCCCGGCCGTGCGCAAGGGCCTGGACTTCTACCGGCGGCTCGCCGACACGCTCCTGGAGGCGGGGATCCGGCCGGTGGTGACGCTCTACCACTGGGACCTGCCGCAGGAGCTGGAGGACGCGGGGGGCTGGCCGCACCGGGAGACCGCGTACCGCTTCGCCGAGTACGCGGGGATCATGGCGGACGCCCTCGGTGACCGCGTCGCCACCTGGACCACGCTCAACGAGCCCTGGTGCGCGGCCTTCCTCGGCTACGGCAACGGCGTGCACGCGCCGGGCCGGACCAGCGACCTCGCCGCGCTGCGCGCCGCGCACCACCTGAACCTGGCGCACGGCCTCGGGGCGCGGGCGCTGCGCGGTGCGCTGCCCGGTTCGGCGGAGGTGTCGCTGACCCTCAACCTGCATGCCGTGCGGGCCTTCTCGCAGGCTCAGGAGGACCTGGACGCGGCGCGCCGGATCGACGCGGTCGGCAACCGGATCTTCCTCGACCCGGTGTTCCACGGCCGGCTCCCGGAGGACCTGGTCCGCGACACCGCGGCCGTGACGGACTGGTCGTTCGTCCGGGACGGCGACCTGGCGACGACGGCCGCCCCGATCGACTCCCTGGGCATCAACTACTACGCGCCGGCGGTCGTCGCGGCGGGTGCCTCGGAGTCGCCGTCGCCGTGGGCGGGCGCCGAGCGTCACGTGCGGTTCGAGCCGGTGCCCGGGCCCCGGACGGCCATGGACTGGCCGGTGGACGCGAGCGGACTGCACGAGCTCCTGGTACGGCTGCGCGACGAACTGCCGGGCGTCCCCCTGGTGATCACCGAGAACGGCGCTGCCTACGACGACTACGCGGATCCCTCGGGGAACGTGAAGGACCCGGAGCGGGTGGCCTATCTGCACGCGCACCTGGCGGCGGTGCACCGGGCGCTCGCGGACGGCGCCGACGTGCGCGGGTACTTCCTGTGGTCCCTGCTCGACAACTTCGAGTGGGCCTACGGCTACGGCAAGCGGTTCGGCATCGTCCACGTGGACTTCGCGACGCAGCGCCGGACCCCGAAGGACAGCGCCCGGTGGTACGCGGAGGTCATCGCCCGGGGCGGTCTCGGGGAGGCCTGAGGGCGCCCGGACCCTCCTTCTTCAGGGCTCCGGCGACGAAGTCCTGGGTGAGCCGGGCGGCCGACGCGACCGGGACGTACTGGTCGTCGAAGGGGAAGAAGTCGAGGACGCCGACCGCCCCGTAGTTCGCCCAGAGGCAGGTCGTCATGGGGAAGGTGTCGGCGACGTTCTGCCGGCACTCCACGACGAGGGAGGCGCTGGTGACGGTCTCGGGCTCGCCGGTGAGGTTGCGTCCGTAGTCCTTCGCGAGGTCCATGGAGGCGGCGGCGATGCGGTCCAGCGAGGCGGCGGGGTCCGGCACGCTCACGTACAGGTGGGTCCTGGCGGTGAAGGTGGGCGCGGAGGCCGACATGGTGCCCTTGCGCAGGACGGTGCGGGGGCTGCCGAAGCACGACACCTCGTCGGCGACGTCCTGGCTGTCGTCCTCGATCTCCTTCAGCCCGTCGTCGCCGGTGACGGTCATGTCGAGGTCGCTGCCGAAGTGGAAGCCGCCGTCGCCCTCGTCGCAGACGAGGCCCTCCATGGCCGGCACCGCGACGGTGCTGTAGCGGGTGCCGGTGTCGGCGGCGAGCGCCCCCGCCGCCGGCCCGGTCCCGGGGTGCGCGGTGGTGGGCGCCGCGTCGGCCGGCCTGCCCGACGGGCGCCCGGCGTCCGCCGGTCCACCGGAACCGCAGCCCGCCACCACCGACGCCAGTGCGACCGCGGCGACGGCCGTCCCCCACCTGTTCACGTGCGCGCTCCCCCGGGAAGTCACCGAGTCGATCAAGGTCCTGGTGATCATACGGGGGACGGCCGGGAGCCGGTGGCGCCCTCCGCTTCGGCGGGAGACCGCAAGACACGCGGGGCCGGCCGGGTCCTCGACCGGCCGGTGGGGCCGCCGGGGACGTCCGTCACGCCCTCCGCGGCATGCGGGCCGCGACGGTGGCGGTCGTGACCGTCACGGTGCCGACGGCCACGACCTGACGGTCAGGAGGCGTTCGGGCCGACGTCCGTGGAGGTGAGGGGACGGCGGACCGGGGCCAGCGTGGAGTACTCGTCGGAGCCGACGTCGCGGGCGGTGCCCCGGGCATGGCCGTCGATGTCCTCCGGGACCGGCGTCGTGGTGAGGGTCGCGGCGCCGATCGCCGGGCTGCCCGCCGCGAGCCGGTACACACCGTCCGTGGACGGCGCCAGGCGGGGGTCGACGCGGGTGTAGCCGGCGTTGGGGAGGGTGCCGTCGGAGGCCGCGCCCCAGAGGATGTTGCCCTGCCAGAGGAAGCCGGTGTTCGCGCCCAGCGCGACGAGGCTGCCGCTGTCTCCGACGATGAGGTTGTCGGCGACGACCACGTCGCGCGGCTCGAAGGCGCGGGTCTCGCCCGAGAGGGAACTCTTGTTGGCCCGCAGGGTGTTGTGGACGATGACCGCGCGGTCGCAGGCGTCGTTGCCTCGCCGCTGCTCGGTGGTCTCGCCGGCGGTGTGGTCGCGCGTGGTGCCGCTGCCGATCACGAGGGCCCGGCCGGTCAGGCCCGCCAGGTGGTTGTTGACGACCAGGTGGTCGTTCCCGTAGAGCCGGATGCCCTCCTTGCCGCCGAGGACCCAGTTGCCCTCGACGGTGGTGCCGTTGCCGTGGCGCAGCACGATGCCGCCCTGGCTGTCGCGGATCGTGTTGTAGCGGATCGTGTTGCCGGAGGACTTCACCGAGATGGCCTCGGGGTCGCCGTCGCACCGCTCGAACAGGTTGTACTCCACGGTCGCGTCGGCGACGGACAGGGCCCGGCTGCTGACGCCGAGCCGGATCGACTCGCCGCCGTTGGCACCCGTGTAGGCATGGCCGGAGAAGTGGTTCCTCAGGACCTGGAGGCGCTGGGCGACGGCGGTCGTGCCGGGCCCGTCGACGACGAGGAAGATGCCCTGGGTGGTCCTGTCGTGGAAGTGGTTCCGGTCGACCTTGACGTCGTCCCCCTCCACCAGGACCCAGTCGAGGCCGTCCACGTCCGCGAACCGGATGTCGTTGCGGGTCAGCCGGATGCCCGTGGTGCCGGCCGGGATCTCCAGGGTGCCGCTCTGCCGGAGCGCGAACCCGCTGATGGTGACCGCGCTCGCGCCGTCGAGGACGAAGCTGCGCTCTCCGCGCAGGACGGCGCCGCCCCGCGTCTGCGAGACGATCGTGATGCCGCTGCGTCCCGAGACGTCGATGGCACCGCCCGAGGGCACGGTGTACGTGCCGTCGGCGACGACGATCCGGTCGCCGGGAACCGCCCGGTCGATCGCGCTCTGCAGCGCGGCGAGGGAGGTGACCGGGGCCGGTTCGGCCGCTGCCGCGCCGGTCGCGAGCAGGGTGTCGAGCGGGACCGCGGCGGCCGCCGCGCCCAGCAGCGAGCCTCTGAGGAAGGTACGTCGTCGCATGATGCCTCCTGGAGAAGGGGAAGTCGTCGTTCTGTGTCCTGCGCCCAGGAAGCCGTGCCGACGGGACGGCGAGGGGACCCCGGCCCGCCGGGGCCCGGTGCGGGCCCCCACGGCCCGCACCGGTTCCCGACAGGCCGGGGCCGGTCACGGACGCCGCCTCCCCGGCGGCCTCGGTCCGTCCTGTCCGGTGCAGCCCCACGACGGCACCCGCCAGGACGACGGCCGCCACGGCGCCCGCCTCGGTCCCGCCCGTTCCGGTCTGTTCCTCGGAACGCGCCGGCGGACCGACGCGCGGTTGGTCACCCCGCCGCGGCCTGCCGACCCGGACCACCCTGCCCGGTGCCGCTCACGTCTCACTCACGTTCCGCTAACGCCGGGGCGGGGACGCGCCCGCACGATCGGCGCCGGGTCGGCCACCTGACAGATCGTCGCGCGGGGGCGGGAGGACGGGTCGGGTGCTGAGGTAACCTGCTCGCCCTTCGGAGCACGTCCCCCACCTCCCAGTGAAGCGAGCGATCACATGACCGAGCTGAGCCGGATCCACGTGGCGGCGTGCCTGCGCGGGGACGGCGGGCTCGCGACGGCCGTCGCGCGGGCCGAGCTGCCCCCGGCCTTCGAGACGGCGTGGCGTCCTCATCTGCTCCCCCGGCCGTGGTTCGTCCCTGCCGCGGAGACGGCCGCGTTCGCACGGGACCTGGAGGGTCTCTTCGAGCTGCTCGTGTCCCTGCCGGAGCGGCTCTTCGGCGGGGACGTCGAGCGGTACGCCGCGGAGATCGGGATCGAGCCGCCGCTGGTCGCGCTGCTGCGCCGGGCCGGATCGGGCGTCCCGGCCAAGCTGGGCCGCGCGGACGCCTACCACGACGGCACCGCGTTCAGGCTGCTGGAGTTCAACCTCGGCAGCGAGATCGGCGGCCTCGACATGGACGTCCTCGGCCAGGCGCTGCTGCGGGTCCCCGAGTTCGGCGGGTTCGCGCGCGAGCACGGCCTGGGCCATGTGGACATCGCCGGCCGGATGGCCGCCGTCCTGCGCGACCGGGCCCGCCCCGCGCTGTCCGGCTCGGCGGAGCCGGTGATCGGGCTCATCGAGGGGCACGGCGGTGTCGGCCCGTACGGGAGGCTGATGCGCGCCACCCAGGAGGCGATGGCCGGGCACGGCCTCGACCTGAGGATCGGTGAGATCGGCGACGTACGCGCGCGCGCCGACGGAAAGCTCACCCTGGACGGCACCCCGCTCGATCTGGTGCTGCGGAACTTCGCGGCGAGCCAGCTGCTCGACGACCCGGCGGGCCCGGAGGCCGCGGAGCCCTTCTTCCGCGCCCACGAAGCGGGCAGGACCGTGCTGTTCACGTCGTTCGAGAGCGGTCTGTACTCCCACAAGAGCGCCCTCGCGCTCCTGTCCGACCCGCTGTGGAGCGATGCCTTCGACGCCGGCGAGCGGGCGCTCGTCGAGCGGGTCCTGCCGTGGAGCCGGGCGCTGCGCGCCTCCGGCCCCGCCGGGCTGCTGGACCTGTGCCGGGAGCGGCGGGAGCGGCTCATCCTCAAGCCCGGGGCCGGGTACGGCGGTCTGGACACGTTCGTGGGCTGGGAGTGCACCGAGGCCGACTGGGCGAAGGCCCTGGACCTCGCGGTGGAGCGCGGCGGCTACGTGGCCCAGGAGCGGGTCGTGCCGCGGCCCGAGCCCGTGTACGACCCGGCCACCGGGACCGTGGACGACTGGATCGCGGCGCTGGGGTTCTTCCTCACCGACGAGGGCTACGCGGGTGCGCACGCACGGGTCAACCGCGCCGACGGCGGCGCGATCGTCGGGATGAGCAGCAACCCGGACACCCGCATGACCGGGGTGTTCACCCACCCCTGAGGGTGTGGTGGACACCGGCGCCGAGGGGGTCCTGGCAGGATGGCGCCATGGAACGTGTGCGTGGAATCGGTGGGTACTTCCTGCGGGCCTCCGACCCGGCGGCGCTGGGCGCGTGGTACCGCGACCGCCTGGGTCTCGACGCCGACGAGCACGGCCTGTGGCAGCAGGGCGCGGGGCCGACGGTGTTCGCGACGTTCGAGTCCGGGACGGACTACTTCGGGTCCCGGGACCAGCGGACGATGCTGAACTTCCGGGTCGACGACCTGGACGCCATGCTGGCGCAACTGCGCGCCGCGGGGGCGGACGTGGACGGGGAGACGCAGGACATGGAGGGCGTCGGCCGGTTCGGCTGGGTCACCGACCCCGAGGGCAACCGCGTCGAGCTGTGGCAGCCCGCCTGACCGCGGGACGCCCGCCCCGCCGGGTCAGGGTCCGCCGTGGACGACGGTCGGCTCGGCGGACCAGATGCGCGTCGCATACGTCTCGGAGGTGTGCCTCGGCCAGGAGGGGCCCGGGTCGAGGTCGCGCGCGAACCGTACCCAGGCGGTGTGCACGGCATCGGCGAGGGCCTGGGGCGGCTGGGCGCCGAGGGCCTCGGACACGCCGGGGGCGTCGAGCAGGTCGAAGGCGAAGGGCAGGTCCACGCAGTGGTGGGCCAGGCCTTCGTGGCCGGGGGCGGTGGCCTCCCAGTCGAATCGGTAGAGCCAGGTCGGGCGGCCGGCCCGGGCACGGGCCCCGGCGATCTCCGTGGCGGGCGCCGCGAACATGGCCTCGGTGAGGGCCGCTCCGAGCTCACGGGGGTCGACCCCGTGGAACTCGTGGGCGGTGAAGCCGAGCATCAGCGGGAGGTCGGCGCCCGCCTCGCCGTCGAGGAGGGCCTCGTGCACCGGTGCGGGGATGAGCTCGCCGTCGGCGAAGGGGGCGAGGGCCAGCATCGGCGGCAGGCCCTCGCGGTCGGGTCCCGGTGCGGCCATGCGGTCCTGGAGGTCGAGGAGTTCGTCGTCGGTGAGGTCGCGCAGCGCGTCGACGGTGGCCGGGACGCCGGTGCGGGAGGTGAGGAGGCGGGCCGCGGCGCGGGCGACCTCGGGCCCGTCGGGCCGCAGGACGGCGCCGGAGACCGAGAGCGCGCCCCGGAAGAGTCCCCTCGCCGACGGCACCGCCAGCAGCGTCTGCACGGCGCCGCCGCCCGCCGACTGGCCCGCGATCGTGACCTTCGCCGGATCGCCGCCGAAGGCCGCGATGTTGTCCCGCACCCACTCCAGGGCGGCGATCCAGTCCCGTACACCGCGGTTGTCCGGGGCGCCCTCCACATGCAGGAACCCCTCGATCCCCAGGCGGTAGCCGACCGAGACCAGGACGACCCCGTCCCGGTTGAACGCGGCCCCGTCGTACCACGGGCTCGCCGCCGACCCCGCCACGTACCCGCCGCCGTGGATCCACACGAGGACCGGCAGACCGGCGCCCGGAGCGGTGTCCGGGGTGAACACGTTCAGGTTCAGCACCCCGGCGCCCGGGATCGACGGCTCGGGGATCGTCGTGACCTCCGCGAACGGCCGGCGCTGGGCCGTCGGCCCGTACGCCGTCGCGTCCAGCGGATCCGGCCACGCCTCCGGCGGCACGGGAGCGGCGAACCGCAGATCCCCCACCGGCGGCTGCGCGTACGGGATGCCCAGGAAACGCAGGCTGCCGTCCGCACGGCGCTCGCCGCGCACGGGTCCTCGGGCGGTGGTGACGAGGGGCTCGGTCATGGGGGCTCCTGTGGTCGGGGAGGGAGTGAGGGGACGGGGGTCAGCGGACCGACTTGACGGGGACGACCGCCGCCGCGCCGACCAGTGTGATCAGGGCCGCCGTGATGTAGAGGCCGTCGTAACCGATCACGCCGACGAGCAGCGAGGCCAGGAACGGGGCGAGGATCTGCGGGCCGGCGTTGGCGATGTTGAGGACGCCCATGTCGCGGGCGGCGTCGTCGGCGCTGGGCAGCACCAGGGTGACGAGTGCGGTGTCCACGGCCATGTAGCAGCCGAAGGCGAGGCCCGCGACGACGGTGAAGACGAGCATCCCGGTCCAGTCCGGCTTGACGACCGGGACGAGCATCGCGAGGCCGGAGAGGGCGCAGGAGATGCCGACCAGCGGCTTGCGGCGCCCGATGCGGTCGGAGAGCAGTCCGCCGAGGACGGTGGCGAGGAGGGTGACACCTGCGTCGACGGGGGCGATGAAGGCGACGGCCTCGGTGGCGTCGAGTCCCTCGGGGAGGGCGATGTGGTCCTGGAGGATGTACATCTGGAAGAGGGAGACGGAGAAGAAACCGAGCATCATCAGGAAGCGGCCGATGAAGACCCAGCGGAAGTCCGCCGACTTCAGGGTGTCCGCGAAGGCCGCCAACTGCTGCCGCAGCGGCACCGGTTCACCCGCCGGTCGCTTGCGCTCGCGGACGGCGGCGGTGAAGAGCGCGGCCGTGCCGGCGATCACCGCGCCGAACACGAGGTAGCCGAGGGTCATGTCGGTGGGGACGAACAGGGCGGCGGTGGAGATGCCGAGGGCGGAGCCGATGGGGGTACCGATACCGACCATCGCCGAGGCCAGGCCCCGGCGTTCGGCGGGGACGCGGTCGGGGACGACGGCGGTGAGGGCGGCCTGGTAGATGTTCATCATCGCCTGGACGAGGCACCAGCCGATGGTGACGAGGAGGACCGTCCGGGCCGCGCCGAGGAGCGCCAGCGCCCCGAGGGCGGCGAGACCGCCGCCCAGGATCCAGGGGTTGCGCCGTCCCGAGCGGTCGGAGAGGAGTCCGGCCAGCGGGTTGAAGAGGGTGGCGAAGATCGCGGAGACGCCGGCGACGAGACCGAAGTTCGCCACCTTGTCCGTCGGGTCGATCAGTTCGACCTGGAGCGGCAGGAGGACCCCTCCGACACCCATGTAGACCATGAACATCGCGGCGTTCGCCAGGGTGAGCATGGGCATCAGGCGCAGCAGGGCGCCACGGCCGGCGGCCGGGCCGGGAGCCTGCGGGTCCGACTCCGCCGGGCCGGCCGGCCGTACTTCGGATGAGTTCATGTCGGGTCTCCTCGGCCGCGGCCCGGAAGGCGGTTGGTGCGGCGGGTCGTGCGGGTGCGGGAAGGGTGGCGCGTGAGGCGCGGCTCAGCTGTCGAAGCCGAGGCCGAAGCGGTCGAGGGTGCGCAGCCAGAGGTTGCGGCGGCCCTCGTTCAGGTCGGCGCGTGCCATGGACCACTTGGTGATGTTGATGCCGATCGAGCGGACGGGCTCGGGCGGGAAGGGCAGCGGCTTGCGGCGGACGAGCTCCAGCTCGGTGCGTTCGGTGTGCTCGCCCGCGAGGAGGTCGAGCATCACGTCGGCGCCGAAGCGCGTGGCGCCGACGCCGAGGCCGGTGAACCCGGCGGCGTAGGCGACCTTGCCGTGGTGACTCGTGTCAAAGAAAACGCAGAAGCGGGTACTCGTGTCAATGGCTCCGCCCCAGGCGTGAGTGAAGCGGACCTCTTCCAGCTGCGGGAACGTCGTGAAGAAATGTTCCGCGAGCGTCGCGTACGTCTCGGGCCTGCGGTCGTGGTCGGCACTGACCGGGCCGCCGTGGTGGACGGCGTCGTAACCGCCCCAGAGGATGCGGTCGTCGGCGGAGAGCCGGACGTAGTGGAACTGGTTCGCGCAGTCCGCGAAGCCCTGGCGGCGCGTCCAGCCGACCGAGGCGAGCTGCTCCTCGGTGAGCGGCTCGGTCATCAGCGCGTAGTCGTACACGGGGACGGTGTACGGGCGGTGGCGGCGGAGCAGGGACGGGTGGGCGTTGGTGGCGAGGGCGACGCGGCGGGCGGTGATCCGGCCGTAGGGCGTGCCGACGGCGACGACGGCGCCGTGTTCGTCGAGCGAGGTCGCGGGGGTGTGTTCGTGGATGCGGACGCCCAGGTCGAGGCAGGCCTGACGGAGGCCCCAGGCGAGGCGGGCCGGGTTGACCATGGCGACGTCGTCGCGGATCCAGAGGCCGCCGAGGAACGTCGGGGAGTCGATCTCGGCCCGGACGGCGTCGGCGTCGAGGAGGAGCGGCCTGCCTCCGTGGTGGGCCACGGCCTCGGCCTCCTCGGCGAGGCCGTCGAGCTGGTAGGGCTCGGTGGCGACGACGAGGGAGCCGGTGCGCTCCCAGTCACAGTCGATGCCGTACCGCTCGACGGCGTCCTCGATGGCCTGGAGGTTCTCGCGGCCGAGGCGTTCGAGGCGGCCGATCTCCCCGGGCCAGCGCTGGATGCCGTTCGCGAGGCCGTGGGTGAGGCTGGCCTCGCAGAATCCGCCGTTGCGGCCGGAGGCGGCGCCGCCGCACGTGTCGGCCTCGACGAGCACGACGTCGGCGGAGGGGTCGCGTTCCTTGGCGAGGAGGGCGGTCCACAGGCCGGTGTAGCCGCCGCCGACCACGAGGAGGTCGCAGGTGGTGCCGCCGACGAGGGCGGGGGCGGGCCGCGGCCGGCGGGGGTCGTCGAGCCAGAACGGGGTGTGGTCGACGTCCCGGAGCGAGCTGAGGTGGTCCATGGGAGTTCCTTCGGGGTCGCGGAGAGGCCCGGGCGCGGGGAGTCTCCGAAGTGCCGCCCATGAGACTCCGCGGCGCGGAACAAGGTCAATGGTGTTGACGTAAGGACGCCCACCGCACCTCCCGCACCGTCGCGGGCGGCCTACGCCTCCGGCTCCCAGCGGTCGAGGATCTCGTCCGCGATCCGCCGTGCCCCCGGCTCGTACCGCGCGGAGAGCTCGCGGAAGAGCGTCTCGGCGGCCTCGGCGGGCCAGTCGGCGGGCAGGTGCTCGGCGGGCAGGTACGGGTCGCGGCGGACCAGGTCGAGCCAGTCGGTGTGGAGCAGGAGCAGCCGGCCCAGGTCGTCGCGCGCCTCCCCGGGGGTGACGCCTGCGCCCCAGCGGGCCAGGAAGGCGCGGTAGCCCCCGGCGATCGCGTCGACGTCGAAGGCGGTACGGAGCAGGGGGCCGGCCTCGGTGGGCGCGGCGGCCTCGCCGTGGAAGACCCTGATACGGTCCCCGAGCCCGAGCTCGGCCGCCATGGGGGCGACGTCCACCCGGCCGGGGGCCACCCAGAGTCCGCTCTGCAGGGGGCCGAAGCCCGCCCAGACGAGCCGCGAGCGCAGGTCGTGCCGCTCCCGGCGCCAGGACTCGGGCAGCGAGAAGCCGACCAGGGTCCAGGTGCCGTCCCAGGCGCGGTTGACGGCGCCGGTGCGGTGGATCCGCTCCGCGCCGTCGGCGAGAACCTCCGCGGCGCGGGGAGTGAGCGAGAAGTACATCCTGCGCCCGCGCCGGTGCCGTTCGAGCAGTCCGCGGCCGACCATGCGGGTCAGCGTCGAGCGGACGGCGTCCTCGCCGACGTCCACCCGGGCGAAGGCGTCGATCACGCTCGCCGAGGACAGGGCGGCCCCCGTGCCGAGGACGTGGATGCCGAAGAAGGTCAGCATCAGGGACTGGGGGCGGGGCGGAGAGCCGGGTTCGGCGGGGGGTCCGGTCTCGGCGGTCGGGGCGGGCTGCGTCACGGGGACAGCGTAGGGCGAGTTCCGGCACTCCCCTCGGATATTCGGCAATTCATTGACGGCCGACAGAAGAATGCCTAACTTGATCGCTCGACGGTGCGTGAACGGTCGCGATCTCCCGCGCCCCGCACCGTGTTCACGGGAAAGGACCCCCGTTCATGACTCCAGTGGATCTCTCCGGAAAGGTCGCCGTCGTCACCGGCAGCGGCCGCGGACTCGGTCTCGCCTACGCCCGCTCGCTCGCCGCCGCGGGCGCCGCCGTGGTGATCAACGACCTGGACGCCGACGCGGCCGCGCAGGCCGTGCGCCTGATCACCGCCGACGGCGGACGGGCCGTCGCCGAGGTCGTGCCGGTCGGAAGCGCCGAGGCCGCCGAGGCGCTCGTCGCCCGCGCCGTCGACACGTACGGCCGCCTCGACGTCATGGTCACCAACGCCGGCGTCCTGCGGGACCGGGTGCTGTGGAAGATGACGGACGAGGACTTCGACACCGTCGTCGAGGTGCACCTGCGCGGCACCTTCACCTGCGTCCGCGCCGCCGTCGAGCGGATGCGCGTCCAGGGCGAGGGCGGCCGGATCGTCGTCGCCGGCTCCCCCGCCGGACAGCGCGGCAACTTCGGGCAGACCAACTACGCCGCTGCCAAGGCCGGGATCGCCGCCATGGTGCGGACCTGGGGCATGGAGCTGGCGAGGGCGGGCATCACCGCGAACGCCGTCATCCCGGTCGCCGCGACCGCCATGACCAGGACGATCCCCGCATTCGCCCCGCACGTCGAGGCACTGGAGCGGGAGGGCGTCGCGTTCCCCGACAGCCTGCGCAAGGGCGAGGGCTTCGGCACGCCCGAGGACGTCGCCGGCCTGGTGACCTTCCTCGCCTCCGACGCCTCCGCCGGGGTGACCGGCCAGTGTGTCGGCATCGGCGGGGACAGGCTCTCCCTGTGGTCGCACCCGCAGGAGGTTTCGGTGGCTTTCGCCGACGGGGGCTGGAGCGCCGAGGCGATCGCGGCCGCCTGGCCGGTGACCGTCGGACGCACCCCCGAGACCTTCGGCATCCCGGCGCCGCAGCTGTGAGCGGCGACGGTCCGGTGCGCGCGATGGACGTGGACGCGCTCGTCGCCCTCGACATGCACGCCCACGCCGAGGTGTCCGTGAAGGGCGGGGCGTCGCTCTCCGCCGAGCTCGACGCCGCCGCGGGCGCCTACTTCAAGGCGGAGCACCGGCATCCCACGCTGCCGGAGATCGCCACGTACTACCGCGAGCGGCAGATGGCCTGTGTGGTGTTCACGGTGGACGCGGAGTCGGCGACCGGCACCCCGCCGGTACCGAACGAGGAGATCGCCGAGGCCGCCCTGCGCGACCCGGACGTGATCATCCCGTTCGCCGGCGTGGATCCGTACAAGGGAAAGGCGGCGGTCCGTCAGATCCGTCGACTCGCAGCGGAGTTCGGGGTCAGGGGCTTCAAGTTCCACCCGAACATCCAGGCCTTCCACCCGAACGACCGGATGGCGTACCCGCTGTACGAGGCGATCGAGGAGGCCGGCGCGATCGCGGTCTTCCACACCGGGCAGACCGGCATCGGAGCGGGCGCTCCCGGCGGCGGGGGCATCCGCCTGAAGTACTCGAACCCGATGGACGTGGACGACGTCGCCGCGGACTTCCCCGGCATGCGGATCGTCCTCGCCCACCCGTCCTTCCCCTGGCAGGACGAGGCGCTCGCGGTGGCCACGCACAAGCCCCAGGTGTACATCGACCTGTCGGGCTGGTCGCCGAAGTACTTCCCGCCGCAGCTGGTCCGGTACGCCAACAGCCTCCTGAAGGACAAGGTGCTGTTCGGCTCCGACTTCCCGCTGCTCGCCCCGGACCGCTGGCTGGCCGACTTCGCGGAGCTCCCGATCAAGGACGAGGTCCGTCCGAAGATCCTCAAGGAGAACGCGGCCGCGCTGCTCGGTCTCACCGGACGCTGAGGGGTTCCCATGCGCAACCAGGGCATCGGCTCCTGGCCCGCCCGCCGCGACCGCAGGTCGCCCCGGCGCACCGCCCTCCTGCACGAGGGCCGTGCGATCGACTACGCCGGACTCCACGACCGCTGCACCCGGTTGGCCCACGTCCTGCGGGACGCCGGGGTCGGGCGCGGGGACCGGGTGGCGTATCTCGGCCCCAATCACCCCGCGTACCTGGAGACGCTCTTCGCGGCCGGGCTCCTCGGCGCGGTGTTCGTCCCGCTCAACACCCGCCTCGCCGTGCCGGAGCTGCTGCACCAGCTGACCGACTCGGGCAGCGGCGTCCTGGTGCACGCCGGACAGCCGGACGCGCGGGTGTCGGAGCTGGCGGAAGGGTCCTCCCTCACCACGCTGCTCGCCGTGCGCGGCGGGCCGGGGGCCGCGTACGAGGAACTGCTCGCGGCCGCCCCCTCGGAGCCGGTCGACGAGGAGGTGGGGCACGAGGACGTCTGCATCATCATGTACACCTCGGGCACCACCGGCCGTTCCAAGGGCGCCGTCCTCACCCACGGCAACATCGTCTGGAACAGCCTCAACGTCCTCGTGGACACCGACCTCGCCGGTGACGACGTGACCCTGGTCGCCGCGCCGCTCTTCCACACCGCGGCCCTCAACATGAGCTGCCTGCCGACCCTCCTGAAGGGCGGCACGGTCCTCCTGGAGTCCTCCTTCGACCCGGACCGCACCCTGCGGCTGATCGAACGGCACCGCGTGACCGGCATGTTCGGCGTGCCCACGATGTACGACGCGATGGCGGCGGCCCCCGGCTGGGCGGAGGCGGACCTGACAGGTCTGCGGAGCCTGCTGTGCGGCGGGGCCCCGGTGCCGGACCGGACCGCGCGCGCCTATCTCGACCGGGGCCTCGCCTTCGTGCAGGGGTACGGCATGACGGAGACCGCACCGGGCGCCCTCGTCCTGGGCCGGGCGGACTCGACGACCCGGGCCGGCTCGGCGGGCGTCCCGCACTTCTTCACCGACGTACGGGTGCTGCTGCCGTCCGGCGAGGAGGCGGCGCCCGGCGAGAAGGGCGAGGTCACCGTCGCGGGGCCTAACGTCACCCCGGGCTACTGGAACCTCCCGGAGGCGACCGCCGCGGCCTTCCGCGACGGGCACTTCCGGTCGGGCGACGTGGCCGTCGTCGACGAGGACGGCTACGTGCGGCTCGTCGACCGCCTCAAGGACATGATCATCTCGGGCGGCGAGAACATCTACCCCGCCGAGGTCGAGGACGCCCTGCTCGGGCACCCCGGTGTCGCCGAGGCGGCCGTCATCGGAGTGCCCGACGCCCGCTGGGGCGAGGTGGGCCGCGCCGTCGTCGTCCTACGCGCGGGGGCCGTCGTCACCGGGGCGGAGCTGATCGCCCATCTGGAGGGGCGGCTCGCCCGCTACAAGATCCCGCGCAGCGTCGTCCTCGCTCCCGAACTCCCCCGCAACGCCGCCGGAAAACTGCTCAAGGCCCCGATCCGGGCCCGCTACGGCGCCGACACCTGACATCCCGTTCCACCAAGGAGAACCACCATGTCCCTCACCGTCCACGGCATCGACGAGATCAAGGCCCAGGCCGGCGCCGACCTCGGCCACAGCTCCTGGGTCGAGATCGCCCAGGCCCGCGTCGACACCTTCGCCGACGCCACCGGCGACCACCAGTGGATCCACGTGGACGCCGAGCGCGCCGCCGCCGGTCCCTTCGGCGGCACCATCGCCCACGGCTATCTGACGCTCTCCCTGCTCATCCCGATGTGGAGCGAGCTGCTTCAGGTCGAGGGCGTGTCGATGGCGGTCAACTACGGCCTGAACAAGGTGCGTTTCCCCTCCCCCGTGCGCGTCGGCTCGAAGATCCGCACGCACGGCCGCGTGGTGTCCGTGGAGGACGTCACGGGCGGAGTCGAGGTCGTCGTGGACCTGACCGTGGAGATCGACGGCGTCGCGAAGCCGGCGTGCGTCGCGCAGGCGGTGTACCGCTTCTTCGCCTGACCGCCCGCACACCCGCCAAGGGGGCGGCTGCTTCACGCAGCCGCCCCCTCCGTCTGTCGACGGCCCGTCAGCCGGTGGCGCAACCCACGTAGTTCTCGGCGAGGGAGGCCGAGGCGGCCTCCGAGCCCGCCAGGTAGCGCAGGTGCGACAGGCGGAGGGCACGGTCGAAGCCGGACTCGGCGGGATCGGCGTGGAGCAGGGTGGTCATCGTGTACGAGAAGTGCTCGGCCCGCCAGATCCGGCGCAGCGCGGTCTCCGAGTACGCGTCGATCGCCGTCTCGTCGCCGCGCGTGTGGTGCAGGGTGAGGGCCCGGGCGAGCAGGGTGACGTCGGCGACGGCGAGGTTGAGGCCCTTGGCGCCGGTGGGCGGCACGATGTGGGCGGCGTCGCCGGCCAGGAACAGGCGTCCGTGACGCAGGGGTTCGGCGACGAAGCTGCGCATCGGCGTGATGCTCTTCTCGGTGATCGGGCCGCGCCGCAGGGTCCAGTCGCCGTCGACGGCGAAGCGGGTGTCCAGCTCGTCCCAGATCCGCTCGTCGGACCAGTTCTCGACGGTGTCGTCCGGGTCCACCTGGAGGTAGAGGCGGCTGACCCGCGGCGAGCGCATGCTGTGCAGGGCGAAGCCGCGCTCGTGGTGGGCGTAGATGAGCTCGTCGCACGAGGGCGGTACGTCGGCGAGGATGCCGAGCCAGGAGAAGGGGTAGGTGCGCTCGACCACGGTGAGCAGGTCCTCGGGGAGGGACCGGCGGCCGATGCCGTGGAAGCCGTCGCAGGCGACGACGTACGCGCACTCCAGGGTCTCCTCCGCGCCCCCGTGGCGGTAGCGGACGGTGGGCCGGTCGGTGTCGGCGCCGTCGACGGAGAGCGCCTCCGTCTCGAAGAGGACGGTTCCGCCGGCGTCGAGGCGCAGGGCGATGAGGTCCTTCACGACCTCGGTCTGGGCGTAGACCATGACGGAGCGGCCGCCGGTCAGGGACGGGAAGTCGATGCGGTGGGAGCGGCGGTCGAAGCGGAGCTCGATGCCGTGGTGCTCCAGGCCCTGGCGGTCCATCCGGTCACCGGCGCCGGAGGCGCGCAGCACGTCGACGGTGTCCTGTTCGAGGATGCCGGCGCGCTGGCGGCGCTCGACGTACGCCCGGTCGCGCCGTTCGAGGACGACGCTGTCGATGCCCTGCCGGTGGAGCAGGTGGGAGAGGAGGAGTCCGGCGGGACCGGCTCCGATGATGCCGACGGTGGTGGTGCGGGGCATGGGTGACTCCAGGGGACGTCGGAGGGGGTCAGGTGGTCGCGTCCTCGGCGAGGACGCGCTGGGCCGTGGCGAAGGCGGCGTTGGCGGCGGGGACGCCGCAGTAGACGGCGGAGTGGAGCAGGACCTCTCCGATGTCCTCGGGGGTGAGTCCGTTGCGCAGCGCGGCCCGGACGTGCAGGGCGAGCTCCTCCAGGTGGCCGTGGGCGACCAGGGCGGTGAGGGTGATGCAGCTGCGGGTGCGGCGGTCGAGTCCGGGGCGGGTCCAGATCTCGCCCCAGGCGCAGCGGGTGATGTAGTCCTGGAAGTCGGCGGTGAGGGCGGTGGTCCGGGCGACGGCCCGGTCGACGTGCGCGTCGCCGAGGACCGCGCGGCGGACGGCCGTGCCCCGGGCGTGCCGGCTGCCGTCGTCGGCGGCGGCGCCGAAGTGGCCGAGGAGCGCGGTGAGGACGGCCTGCGGGCGTTCGGCGGGGGCGAGGTGGGCGGCCCCGGCGAGCTCCAGGAGGCCCGCGTCGGGGATGGCGTCGGCGAGCTCCCGGGAATGGGCGGGCGGTGTGGCCGGGTCGGCTCGGCCGGCGACGACCAGGGTCGGGGCGGTGATCCTCCCGAGGGTGTCGCGCAGGTCGTGGGCGGCGAGGGCGTCGCAGCAGGCCGCGTAGCCGTCGGGGTCGGCGGCGCGCAGGTCGGCGAGGAGCCGGCCGGCGGTACGGGTGGAGGCGAAGCCCGGGGTGAACCAGCGCGCTGCCGCCGCCCCGGTCAGGGGCGCGGTGCCCCGGGCGCGGACGAGCGCGGCCCGCTCGTGCCAGGCCTCGGGCGCGCCGAAGCGGGCCGAGGAGCAGACGAGGGCGAGTCCGGTGATCCGCTCGGGGTGGTGGACGGCGAGGTGGGCGCCGACGGCGCCGCCGAGGGAGATGCCGGCGTATCCGAAGCGCTCGGCGCCGAGGCGGTCGGCGAGCGCGAGGACGAGGTCGGCGAGGTCGGCGACGGTGGTGGCCCCGGGGCTGGTGTCGGGCAGTGCGCCGGCCGGGGTGCCGCCGTGTCCGGGCAGGTCCCAGCGGACCACCCGGTAATGCCGGGCGAGCGCGGCGGTCTGCGCGTCCCAGACGGCGAGCGAGGTGCCGAGGGAGGGCCCGAGGAGGAGGACGGGCGCGTCGGCGGGACCGTCGACGCGGTGGTGGAGGCCGGTCCGGTGCTGTGCTGCGGCCGGGTGCGGGTCGGGGGTCATGCGGGGCCTTCCGGGTCGGCGCGGGAGGTTCGGCGCAGTGCGCGGTCGACGAGCCGGGGGGCGGCGCCCGTCGCGGTGGTCGGGTCGGTGAGGGTCCTGAGGTGCTCCGGGGTGACCAGGCCGGTGAGTTCGGGGGCCTCGGACAGGACGTCCGCCAGGTCCCGGCGCTCCGGCGTGGCCCGTCGGGCGGCCTCGTCCAGGAGCCGCCGGGCGGTGGCCCGGCCGAGGTGGCCGGTGAGCTCCGCGGCGAGGCGTTCGCTCGCCACCAGGCCCCGGGTCAGGTCCAGGTTCTCCCGCATCCGGCCGGGGAGGACCACGAGGTCCTCGGCGAGCGCGGCCAGGTGGTGCGCGGCGCCCCCGGCGAGGCGGAGGAGCTCGCGCAGGGCCTGCCACTCGGCGTGCCAGGCGCCGGCCGGGCGTTCGTCCTCGGCGGTGAGCGCGCCGAGGAGGACCCCGGCGAGCGCGGGAGCCTGACGGGCCGCCGCGGCGACGAGGGTGGCGTGGACGGGGTTGCGCTTGTGGGGCATCGCGGAGGACCCGCCGCCGTCGCCCTCGGCGAGCTCTCCGGTCTCGGTGCGGCTGAGCAGCAGCACGTCGGCGGCCGGTTTGCCGAGCGCCGCCGTGGTGAAGGCCAGCGCGGTGCCGAGGTCGGCGACCGGGGTGCGCAGCGCGTGCCAGGGCAGGACCGGCGCGGCGAGGCCCAGTTCCCGCGCGTACGTCTCGACGAGGGCGGGCCCGCTGCCGGGCTCCCCCGCCAGCTGCTCGAACGCGGCCAGGGTGCCTGCCGCGCCGCCCAGTTGGGCCGGGAGCGTGAGCGCGGCGAGCCGGTCGGCCGCGTCGAGGACGAGGCTGCGCCAGCCCGCGGCCCTGAGCCCGAAGGTGGTGGGGACGGCGTGCTGGGTGAGGGTGCGGCCGGCCATGGGGGTGTCGCGGTGGTCGGCGGCGAGCCGCCCGAGCGCGGCGGCCGCGCGGTGCAGCGGGGCCGTGACGAGGGGCAGGGCGCGGGCCGCGACGAGCATCGCGGCCGTGTCCATGATGTCCTGGCTGGTCGCGCCCCGGTGGACGTAGGGAGCGCTCTCCGGCGGTACGGCGGCGGTCAGTTCGGCGACGAGCGGAATGACGGGGTTGCCGCCGCTCCGGGCGCGGAGGGCGAGCGCGCGGGGGTCGAACCGTTCGGTGCGGGACGCGGCCTCGGTGACGGCGGCGGCCGCGCGGGCGGGCGCGTGGCCGAGGGCGGCCTGGGCCCGGGTGAGGGCGGCCTCCGCGTCGAGCATGGCCCGCAGGAAGGCGCGGTCGCCGGTGGCGGCCTCGATGTCGGTGCCGGCGCGGACGGGGGCGAGGAGTCCGACGTCGTACGGTTCCTCCTCCCCGTACCGCGACGGCGGGAGGTCAGCGGAAGTCAAGGAACACCGTCTCCTCCGGGCCCTGGAGCCGGACGTCGAAGCGCAGGGTGCGCGGTCCGGTCCCGGCCGCGAGCAGCGTGCCGCGCCGGTCCGCCGGGAGCGAGGCGAGGAGCGGGTCGGCGTCGGCGGCCGGGCCCGGCAGGTAGATCCGGGTGAAGAGGTGGTGCAGGAGGCCGCGGGCGAAGACGCAGACGGAGAGGTACGGCGCTCCGGCGGGCGGCAGGGTGCGGATCGCCCAGCTTCCGTCGGCGTCGGTGGCGACCCGCCCGAAACCGGTGAAGGTCACGCCGTCCCGGCCCGCGTGGCCGCCGGTGACGGGGTCCTTGCGGAGGGAGCCGGGGGCGCCGGCGCGGTCTCCGTCCGGGCCGGGCTGCCAGATCTCCAGGAGCGCGTCGGGGACGGGGGCGCCGGCTCCGTCGTAGACGTGGCCGTGCACGGTGAGGGTGTCCGGGTGGCCGGCGGGGGCGAGATCGGGGCCGCCGGGGACGGGCAGCGCGTAGCCGTAGAAGGGGCCGACGGTCTGGGCGGGCGTCGGGAGCGCGGGGGTGGGCTGCCCGGTCATCGGCCTTCCTCGATCCAGGTCGCGGCGGGGCCGTCGAGGACGATGTCCCAGCGGTAGCCGAGGGCGTGTCCGGGGGTGGTGAGGTCGTGGTCGTAGGCGGCGACGAGCCGGGCGCGGGCGGCGTCGTCGGTGACCGACTGGAGGATGGGGTCGTAGGCGAAGAGCGGGTCGCCGGGGAAGTACATCTGGGTGACGAGCCGCTGGCTGAAGGCGCTGCCGAAGAGGGAGAAGTGGATGTGCGCGGGGCGCCAGGCGTTGGTGTGGTTGCGCCAGGGGTAGGCGCCGGGGCGGATCGTGGTGAAGCGGTACGTGCCGTCCTGGTCCGTCAGGCAGCGGCCGGCGCCGGTGAAGTGGGGGTCGAGCGGGGCCGGATGCCGGTCGAGCCCGTGGGCGTAGCGTCCGGCGGCGTTGGCCTGCCAGACCTCGACGAGCTGGCCGCGCACCGGGCGGCCGTCGCGGTCGAGGACCCGGCCCGTGACGGTCATCCGCTCCCCGAGGGGTTCGCCGGCACCGCCGCGGGTGAGGTCGGCGTCGAGCGCGGTGACGTCGGTGACGCCGAAGACCGGTCCGGAGAGTTCGACGGCCTCGGGGTCGCGGACGGCGAGCGGGGGCCGCCGCGGGTGGCGCAGCGCGCTGCTGCGGTAGGGCGGGTAGTCCCGGGCGGGGTGGTGCCGGGTCGCACCGGCGCGGAGGTACTCCTCGCGCCGGGCTTCGATCTCCTGGGAGATGTCCTGCTGCGTCGGGATCATGCCGTGGTCTCCGCCTTCACGGGAGCCGCCGTCAGGCGGACGAGGTCCTCGGGGGTGACGCCGGGGGCCGTCTCGACGAGCCGGAGACCCTCCTCGGTGACGTCGAGGACGCCGAGGTCGGTGATGATCCGGTCGACGCAGCCCCGGCCGGTGAGGGGCAGGGAACACTCCTCGACGATCTTGGGGGTGCCGTCCTTGGCGGTGTGTTCCGTCAGGACGACGACCCGGCGGGCGCCGTGGACGAGGTCCATGGCGCCGCCCATGCCCTTGACCATGCGGCCCGGGATCATCCAGTTGGCGAGGTCGCCGCGGGCGGAGACCTGCATGGCGCCGAGGATCGCGGTGTCGATGTGGCCGCCGCGGATCATGCCGAAGGAGAGCGCGGAGTCGAAGAACGCGGCGCCGGGCAGGACGGTGACGGTCTCCTTGCCCGCGTTGATCAGGTCGGGGTCGACCTCGTCCTCGTACGGGTAGGGACCGACGCCGAGGAGTCCGTTCTCGGAGTGGAGCACGACGTCGACGCCGTCGGGGAGGAAGTTCGGTACGCGGGTGGGCAGCCCGATGCCGAGGTTGACGTACGAACCGTCCGTCAGCTCGCGGGCGGCGCGGGCCGCCATCTCGTCCCTGGTCCAGCTCATCGGGTCCGTACCGTCCTTCGTTCGACGCCCTTGTCGGCGGCCTGTGCGGGAGTGAGCGGCAGCACCCGCTGGACGAAGACGCCCGGCAGGTGGACCTGGTCGGGGTCGAGTGCGCCGGGTTCGACGAGCTCTTCCACCTCGGCGATCGTGATCCGGCCGGCCATGGCGGCGAGCGGGTTGAAGTTGCGGGCGGCCCGGGCGAAGACGAGGTTGCCGTGGCGGTCGCCGCGGGCCGCGCGGACGAGCGCGAAGTCGGTGGTGATGCCGTGTTCGAGGACGTACGGGCGTCCGTCGTACACGCGGGTCTCCTTGGGCGGGGAGGCGACGAGGACGGTGCCGTCCTCCGCGTACCGCCAGGGCAGTCCCCCGTCGGCCGCCTGGGTGCCGACGCCGGCGGGGGTGAAGAAGGCGGGGATGCCGCAGCCGCCGGCGCGGAGCCGTTCGGCCAGGGTGCCCTGGGGGGTGAGTTCCAGTTCGAGCGCGCCGCCGAGGTAGCGGCGGGCGAACTCCTTGTTGTCGCCGATGTAGGAGCCGGTGACGCGGGCGATCCGGCCGGCGGCGAGCAGGACGCCCAGGCCTCCGCCGTCGACGCCGCAGTTGTTGGAGACGACGGAGAGCTCTCCCGGGCCGTGGGCGTGCAGGGCGCGGATGAGCACGTCCGGTACGCCGCTCAGCCCGAAGCCTCCGACGGCGAGGGAGGCGCCGTCCTCGATGTCCGCCACCGCTTCGGCGGCACTGGCGACCACTTTGTCCATGTGACGAGCCGTTTCACTCGGGATTGACGTTGCGGGTGTTCGCCTGCTGAACTTCAGTTCAGAATTTTGGCGGGGGTGAGTGTCCATCCGCGCCACGGGCCCTGTCAACGGCGCCGGTACGGTTTCTCCGCCCGCCCCGCCGCACCCGCACCACCCGCCACCGCCCCGAGGAGTCCGGACCATGCCGCAGCCCACCGAGGCCCCGGACCCGCCCGACGAGCTGGTCGGACCGCTCGAACGCGGGCTCGCCGTGCTCCGCGCCGTGGCCGCGGGCCCCGACGTCCGGCACCGGCCCGGCGACCTCGCCCGGACGACCGGTCTCGCCCGCTCCACGATCGACCGGGTCGCCACCACGCTCGTCCGCCTCGGCGTGCTCCGCACCGAGGGCCGCGACCTGCTGCTCGCGCCCGGAGCCGCCGGACTCGGCAACGCCTACCTGGCCTCCTGCGGACTGCCCGAGCTCCTCGGACCGCACGCCGTCGCCCTCGCCGACGCGCTGGACGAGTCCGTGTCCGTCGCCGTCCCCGACGGCGACGGCGTCCGGTTCCTCACCCAGGCCACCCGCCGCCGGGCCATGGCGATCTCCTTCCGGACCGGGGACCTCCTGCCCGCCGAACGGTGCGCTCCCGGCGCGCTGTTCGCCGCGCGATGGGACGCGGCGGACCTCGAACGGTGGCGGGCCCGGCGCGCGAAGGACCCGCTGGACGCCGGCTTCCCCTCCGTACCGCCCCGCCCGTCGTCCCCGCCCGACCCGGTCGAGGCGGAGTTCCTCGACCGGGTGCGGGAGGCCCGCACGACCGGAATCGCGGTGGACGACCAGCTGATCGAGCCGGGACTGCTCGCCGTCGCCCTGCCGGTCCGGGGGCCGGACGGCGCGGTGGTCTGCGCCGTCAGCGTCGTCAGCCACACCAGCCGGCACAGCTCCGCGAGCCTCGCGGAACAGGCCCTGCCGCCGCTCCGCCGCGCGGTCACGGCCATGGAAGGGGCGCTGGAAGGGGCGACGGCGGTGACGGCGACGGACGGGGCACCCGGCGCCTCGCCGGCCGCTTCGGCACCCGGCCTCAAGGAGGAGCTCGGTTCGGGGTTCCTCCAGTCCCTCGCGCGCGGTCTCGACGTGCTGCGCGCGTTCGGCTCCGTCCGGGGTCCCGCCCGGCTCTCCGAGCTCGCCCGGCTGACCGGACTGCCCCGGGCGACCGCCCGCCGGTCGCTGATCACCCTGCGCCATCTCGGTTACGTACGGGAGGAGTCCGACGGATTCACCGTCCTCCCTCGGGTCCTGGAGCTCGGCTACGCCCGCCTCTCCGGCCTGAGCCTGCCGGAGATCGCCACCCCGCACCTCGTCGCCCTCGTGCTGCGCGTGCACGAGTCCGCGTCCGTCGCCGTCCTGGACGGGGACGACATCCGGTACGTCGCCCGGGTCGCGAGCACCCGCATCATGCACATCGACATCACGGTCGGCACCCGGCTGCCCGCGTACGCGACCTCCATGGGCCGCGTCCTGCTCGGGGCCCTGCCGGCGGCGGAACGCGCCGAGCGGCTCGGCCGGATCACGCCGGAGGCGCTCACCCCGCGGACCGTGACGAGCCGCGAAGGGCTCGACGAGGCCGTGACGGCGACCGCGGTCCGCGGATACGGGTGGGTGGAGCAGGAACTGGAGGAAGGCCTCCGGTCGCTCGCGGTGGCGGTCACGGACGGCGCGGGGAGGGCGGTCGCGGCGGTCAACGTGGCCCTGCACGCGGGGCGGGGGACGCCGGAGGAGAGCCTGGCGGCGCTGCTTCCCGCCCTGCGCGAGACGGCGGGCCTGATCAGCGCGGACCTGTCGTCCGTGGGCCGCTTCTCCCGGGTGTCCCCGGGCTGACGGGCCCGCCCCGGAGGGTTCTCACGCCGTGGTGCGGGCCGGGCTGACGGGCCCGGCCCGCAGCGTTCTCACGCCGTGGTGCGGGCCTCCCGCGACCGGCCTCCCCGGACGGCCCGGTACGCCAGGCCGAGGAGGAAGGAGTGGAGCAGCGCGGCGAGGGCCAGTGCCGCGGAGAAGTACCCGATCGCCAGGCCGGAGTCGCCGTCCGTGAAGTCGGGGAGGAGCAGGAGCATGCTGGTGGGCGCGGTGACGAAGAGCAGCCAGAGGCCCTCGAAGCCGGATCGTTCGATCGCCGGGGTGAGCACCAGGGGGAGCGCCGTCACGGCCACCAGGCCGAGGTAGACCAGCGAGGCGGGGTTGGCGAACGTGAGGCGGACGAGGGTGCGCAGGCGGCTGTCTCGCATGATCGGTTCCTCCTGGGGCGGATCGGTTCCGCCATGTCGACGAGGGCTCCATCGTGCGGCGGGGACGCCCGTCGGCGCCTGAGTAGCGCTACTCAACCCGCCGTGAGTGCACGCGCGTTGTGGGCCCCGGCGACCGGCTGCACCGGGCGCGGTCCGGCAACGGCGCGGTCTCGGACGGAGGGTGGCGAGGGACGGAGTGCCGCCACCGCCGCCAGCATCAGCTCCAGGGCGAACGGGTACCCGCTGTCGCGCATGTCGGCGGCCAGCAGCGGGAACGTCGCCGCGATGTTCGGGTGGGTGTCGGGCGCCAGCCGGCCGTAGACCGCGTGCCACACCTCGGCCTCCTTCTCCTGGGCCGCCGGCGGCAGCGCGAGCGCGGCGGCGTCCTGGGCGGCGAAGGCGAGGGCCTGGTCGACGAAGGCGTGGTAGACGCGGACGGCCAGGGCGTCCGGGAAGCCCGCGGAGCGCAGCACGCCGAGGATCCGCTCCACCGCCCGGGTCTCGTGGTGCCGTCCGGTGGTGCGGTGGGCCGCGAGGGCCGCCGCCTGCGGATAGGCCTGGTAGCAGGCGTGGATGCGCAGTCCCAGCTCGCGGAGGTCGGCCTGCCAGTCCCCGGTGGCCGTCCAGCCCTCCTGCGCCCGGCCGATCATCTCGTCGGCGACCGCGAGGAGCAGCGCGTCCGTGTTCCGGAAGTACCGGTAGAGGGCGGTGGGGTCGGCGCCGAGCGCGGCGCCGAGACGCCGTACCGACAGGGCTTCCGCACCGTGCTGGGCGATCAGGCGCAGCGCGGTCTCGACGATGAGCCGCTCCGAGAGGACGGCGCCCTGCTTGGTGGGGCGGCGGCGCTGCCGGCTGCCTTCGGGGACCACGCGTTCGGACATGGCCGGAACCTTACGTCAACGCCATTGACGTGTAAACGGCCCGAACGCTTGCATGGCGCCCACCGACCGACACCCCACCACCTGTTCTGGAGCGCCCATGACCACGGCCGATCTGGTCTTCACCCGCGGTCCCGTCTTCACCGCGGATCCTGCCCGCACCCGGGCGTCCTCGCTCGCCGTCGTCGGCGAGCGGATCGTCGCCGTCGGCCACGACGAGGTGCGGGATCTCGTCGGTCCCGGCACGGAGGTCGTCGACCTGACGGGGAAGCTGCTGCTCCCGGGGTTCCAGGACGCCCACATCCACGCCGTCTCCGGCGGCAAGGAGCTGGCCGAGTGCGATCTGACCGGCACGGTCGGCGTCGCCGACTACCTGGAGCGGATCCGGGAGTACGCGGACGCCCACCCGGAGCGCTCCTGGATCACCGGCGGCGGCTGGTCGATGGAGAGCTTCGAGGGCGGCATGCCGACCCGGCAGCTGCTCGACTCCGTCGTACCGGACCGGCCGGTCCTGCTGTCGAACCGTGACCACCACGGCGCCTGGGCCAACTCCCGTGCCCTCGAACTCGCCGGGCTCACCGCCGACAGTCCCGATCCGGCCGACGGCCGAATCGAGCGCGAGGCGGACGGCTCCCCCAGCGGCATGCTCCAGGAGGGCGCGATCGGTCTGGTCGCCCGGCTGCTGCCGCCGACCACCGCCGCGGACCGGCTCGCCGGCCTGCTGCGCGCCCAGAAGCTGCTGCACTCGCTCGGCATCACGGCCTGGCAGGACGCGCTGCTCGGCTCCTTCGGCGGGATGGCCGACCCCTCGGAGACGTATCTGACGGCGGCCGGCGACGGTTCGCTGACCGCCCGGGTGACCGGGGCGCTGTGGTGGGACCGGGAGCGGGGCGCCGAGCAGATCCCCGAACTGGTGGCCCGGCGGGAGAAGTTCAGCTCCGGCCGGTTCCGCGCGGGGTCGGTGAAGATCATGCAGGACGGCATCGCGGAGAACTTCACGGCCGCCATGACCAGCCCGTACCTGGACGGCTGCGGCTGCGCCACGGCGAACAGCGGCCTGAGCTTCGTCGAGCCCGAGGCGCTGCGTGGGTACGTGGCCGCGCTGGACGCCCTCGACTTCCAGGTCCACTTCCACGCCCTGGGCGACCGGGCCGTGCGTGAGGCGCTGGACGCCGTGGAGGCGGCGATCGCCGCCAACGGGCGCCGCGGCAACCGGCACCACCTTGCGCACCTCCAGGTCGTCCACCCCGAGGACGTGGCCCGTTTCGCGCGGCTCGGCGCCATCGCGAACATCCAGCCGCTGTGGGCGGCGCACGAGCCGCAGATGGACGAGCTGACCATCCCGTTCCTGGGTCCCGAGCGCGCCGCCTGGCAGTACCCGTTCGGCGACCTGGTCCGCGCCGGGGCCACCCTCGCCGCGGGCAGCGACTGGCCGGTCAGCAGCCCGGACCCGATCGCGGGCATCCACGTCGCCGTCAACCGCCGCGACCCCGACGCCACCGACGACCGGGTCTTCTACCCCGAGCAGCGCCTCGACCTCGGCACGGCGCTCGCGGCCTACACCGCGGGCACCGCGCACGTGAACGGTCTCGACGACACCGGCAGCCTGCGCCCCGGCCACCTCGCCGACCTGGTCGTCCTGGACCGCGACATCCTCACCGGCCCGCCGGAGGAGATCGCCGAGGCCCGGGTCGAGCGGACGTACGTCGGCGGGCGGCTGGTGCACGCGGTCTGACACCGCTACCCGGCGGGAGTCCTCAGCGACGAGGCCCGCACGTCGAGACGCGTCGCCACGAGCGTCCCGGCGGGGTCCCGGCGGCCGTGCTCCAGGACCTCCACGAGCTGCTCGACACCGGCCTCGGCGATCGCCTCGGGCCGCAGGCTCAGGGTGGTCACCGGCGGCTCGGTGTGCGGGGCCGTGGCGTCCTCGCTGAACAGCACGACGAGCAGGTCGTCCGGAACCTCGTACCCGTGGCGGCGCGCCACGTCGAGCACGAGCGGCGGGCTCGCCTCGGCCACGACCAGCAGGGCGTCGGGCCGTCCGGGTCCGGTGGCGGTCAGGGCGGCCTCGACGGCGCGCACCACCGGGCCGTTTCCGGGTTCGCCGACGCGCACCACCCGCTCCGGCAGGTCGTGGGCGGCGCACCAGTCCCGGTGGGCGGCGACCGCCTCCAGGTGGAAGCGGGTGGTGCTGTCCGGCACCACGAGGACGGGCGCGCCGGCCCCCTGCCCGCGCAGGTGGTCGAGGGCCTCGCGGACGGCGCCGGCCGCGTCGACGTCGACCCAGGAGGCCCCGGGCCTGCCTTCGACGGACCGGTCCGTCGAGAGCGGGATGCCGGCGGCGAGGAGGTCCTCGACGACCGGGTCGTCGGCGACGGGGTCGGCGACGACCACGGCGTCGAGGGACAGGTCGGCCCACTCGCTCTGCAGGGTCCCCGCGGGGAGCAGCACCATCGCGTAGCCGCGGCGGAGCGCGGCGGCCGCGGTGGCGCCGGTGAGCCGGGCGAAGTACGGCGACTCGAGAAAGGTGGTCCAGGGAGTGGCGGCGAACTCGCCGACCACGTATCCGATCAGCCGGGCCCGTCCCGCGCGCAGGTGGCGCGCGGTGGCGTTGGGCCGGTAGCCCATCCTGCGCGCGGTCTCGCGGGCCTTCTCCCGGACCTCCGGGGACAGCCTTCCAGTGCCGTTGAGCGCCGCCGAGACGGTGGTCTTGGACAGGCCCGCCTCGCGGGCCACGTCGACGAGGCGGACGCGCGGGACGGGCGGCGAGGGCTGCCCGCCGTGCCGTGAAGCTTCGGTCATGGGGTGATGGTGCCACCCCCGTGACCTCTGCAAAACCGTTCCCGCAAAGTCGTCTGCAGGCCTTGTGCGGGAACGTTCCCGCACCAATACTCGCTCCATCCCCCCGAGCCCGTCACTACACCCGTAAAGGGGTGGGTCCCCATGCGCATGCCCCGAGCCCTCGCGCTCCTCGCCTGTACCGCCGCGGTCGCGGCCACCACCGCCGGCTGCTCCGGCGCCACGAAACCGCCGGCGGCCGGCGGCGGCCCGAACGTCAAGGTCAGCCCGCTCTCACCGCCCGCGCAGGGGCCGCTGGACTCCTTCACCTGGTCGCTGTACGCCGAGCCGTACACGCTCGACTACGCCCTCGCGTACGACTACCCGCCGAACACCGTCCTCGCCAACGTGTGCGAGCAGCTGCTGCGGGTCACACCCGACATGAAGATCGTGCCCGGTCTCGCCGAGAAGTGGTCGCAGCCCGACCCGCGCACCCTCGTCTACACCCTGCGGCCCGGGGTGAGGTTCCACGACGGCACCACGATGACCGCCGACGACGTGGTCGCCTCGCTCAAGCGGCAGATGGACCCGAGGACGGGCTCGCCCTGGGGTTCCTCCTTCAAGACCGTCGACTCCATCGAGAAGACCGGCCCGCTGGAGGTGACGATCCGCCTCGGCAAGGCCGACGTCCTCTTCCACGAACTGATGGCCGCCTCCCCCGGCACCGTCGTCAGCGCCGCCTCGCTGAAGAAGGAGGGCAAGGACTACGGCACCCCCCAGGGGAAGCTGAACTGCACCGGCCCCTACGCCCTCGACAGCTGGGCCCAGGGCGACAGCATCACCCTGAAGAAGAACGCCGCCTACTGGGACAAGACGCTCACCCCCAAGTCCGAGAAGGTGAAGTTCACCTTCGTCGAGGACCCGGCGGCACGCGCCAACGCCCTGCTCTCCGGCGCCGCCGACGGCGGCTACCTGCTCCCGTCCTCCGCCTTCGGCCAGCTGCGCTCCAGCAACAAGGGCACGCTCCTCTTCGGCCCCAACACCGCCGTCGCCGACCTCGCCGTCCTCGACTTCCACGGAACGCTCGGCAACCTCAAGGTCCGCCAGGCCCTGTCGATGGCCCTCGACCGGAAGAACATCATCAAGGCCGCCGCCGGCGGGGTCGGCGTCCCCGCGAAGGCCCCCGCCGCGCGCGGCGCCTGGGCGCTGGCCCCGGAGAGGACGGCGGAACTCTTCGACACGCAGCCCGAGCTGGTCTACGACGTCGCGGCCGCGAAGAAGCTCGTCGAGGAGGCCCACGCGACCGGGCGGACGGTCACCCTCGTCACCAGCACACTGGCGCCGGAGATCAGCGTCGTCGCCAACGCCGTCCAGGCCGCGGGCCGCCAGATCGGGCTCAACGTCGTGCTGAAGCCGGTCTCGCCCGACGCGTACAGCAGCCTCTTCGTCGACCCCGACGCGCGCGAGGGCCTCGACCTGGTCATCACCAACGGATACGACAACACGCCCGACCCGCTGGAGTTCTACCAGTACCTGCGCACGGGCGACTTCGGGAACTACGGGCGCTGGTCGAACGCGGAGTACGACGTCGCCTTCGACCGCGCCAACTCCGAGCCCGACCCCGCCAAGCGCGCCGAGCTCACCGCGAAGCTCCAGAAGATCGCGAGGGACGAGCTGCCGATCATCCCCGTGTACGAGGCCCCCTACTCGGTCTTCCTCGGCAAGCGGATCACCGGCGCCCCCACCGGCATCGCCCAGCTCTACTTCCCGTGGGCCGCGACGATCGGGGCCTCCCAGCGATGACGCGCTACCTCGTCGGACGGCTCCTCGGCCTGGCGGCGGTGCTGTTCGTGACCTCCCTCGTGGTCTTCGGATCCATCCACCTGGCCCCCGGCGACCCGGTGTCGTTCCTCCTGCACGGCCGCCCCGCGACGCCCGCGACGGTGGCCGCCCTGCGGGCCGAGCACCACCTCGACGACCCGCTCGTGACCCAGTACGCGAAGTGGCTCGGCGACGTCCTGGGCGGCGACTTCGGCCGCTCCGCCCAGTACCACCAGGACGTGGCCTCGCTCATCGGCTCGCGGCTGCCGGGCACCGCCCTGCTCGTCGGCTACGCCGCCGTGCTCGTCGTGGTGCTCGGGGTCGCGGCCGGTGTCCTGGGCGCGCTGCGCCCCGGCGTCCCGGACCGGGCGGTGCTCATCGGCACCGGCGTCGCCACCGCCACGCCCTCGTTCGTCACGGCCATCGCGCTCGTCTCGCTCTTCTCGGTGCAGCTCGGCTGGTTCCCCGGGCCCGGCGGCGGCACGCCCGAGGGCCTCTCCGACCGGCTCTACCAGCTCACCCTGCCGGCCTTCGCCCTCGCGCTGTCCTTCGCGGGACTCCTCGCCCGGGTGACCCGCTCGGCGATGCTCGACGAACTCGGGCGCGAGCACGTCGAGGTGGCGCGGGCCCGGGGCGTCGCGGGCCGGTCCGTGGTCCGCCGGCACGTGCTGCGCAACGCGCTCGGACCGGTCGTCACCGTCGCCGGCACGATGCTCGCCGGCCTCCTCATCTCCACCTCGATCGTCGAGACCGCCTTCGACGTCCCCGGGCTCGGCTCGCTGCTCGTGCAGTCGGTCACCGCGAAG
The DNA here is from genome assembly GCF_042733785.1 of Streptomyces sp. NPDC059695. Taxonomy (NCBI): domain Bacteria; kingdom Bacillati; phylum Actinomycetota; class Actinomycetes; order Kitasatosporales; family Streptomycetaceae; genus Streptomyces; species Streptomyces sp. NPDC059695. The sequence goes on from NZ_JBHWFF010000011.1 coordinate 92,100, forward strand.
GACTTCGCCGTCGTACAGGCGATCACGCTGCTCAGCGTGGCGGCCTTCGTCCTCGTCAACCTCGTCGTCGACCTGCTCGCCCCGCTCATCGACCCCCGTCTCTCCCTCGGGGAAGGCTCCTCATGACCTCCACCACCTCCGCGCCGCCGTACCGCAGGCCGGGGCTGGGCGTCCTGCGCCTGTTCGGCCAGGGACCGCTCTTCGCGGTCTCGGTCGCGGTGCTCGCCCTGCTCGTCCTGGTCGCCGTGCTCGCGCCCGTCCTCGCCCCGTACGACCCCGAGGCGCTCGACCTGTCGGCCAGCCTCGTCGGCACCACCGGCGACCACCTGCTCGGCACGGACCAGTCGGGCCGGGACGTCCTGTCGCGGCTGCTCCACGGCGCCCGCACCGGACTGCTCGGGCCGCTGCTCGTCGTCGCGGTCTCCACCCTCCTCGGCACCGTCCTCGGTGTGGTGGCGGCCTGGCGGGGCGGCTGGGTGGACACCATGCTCTCCCGCTCCATGGACATGGTCTTCGCGATCCCCGGCCTGCTGTTCGCGATCCTGCTGGTGTCGGTCGTCGGCTCGGGGCTCACCGCGCCCGTGATCGCGATGTCCGTCGCCTACACCCCGTACGTGGGCCGGCTCGTCCGGGGCATCGCCCGGCAGGAGAAGGCCCGGCCGTACATCGAGGCGTACCGGGTGCAGGGCTGGTCCGGCTGGACCGTCTGCGTGCGCCACCTGCTGCCCAACATCGCGCCGACGGTGTTCGCTCAGTCCGCGATGAACTTCGGGTACGCGCTGATGGACCTGGCGGCGCTGTCCTACCTCGGCTTCGGGGTGCAGCCGCCGGCCGCCGACTGGGGCTCCATGATCAACGAGGGGCAGGCGGCCGTCCTGCAGGGGGCGATGCTGCCGGCCCTCGCGCCCTCCGCGTGCATCGTGCTCGCGGTGGTGGCGTTCGGCATCGTCGGCGAGGGGCTCGCCGACCGGATCGCGAAGCGGGAACGGTGAACGCGATGAGTACGGTGGCGAAAGCACCGGTCCTGGAGATCGAGGGCCTCGGCGTCCGCCTGGCCGGCGACCGGGCCGCCCGGCCCATCCTGGACGGCGTGAGCCTGACCGTGCGGCCGGGCGAGACGGTCGGCCTGGTCGGCGAGTCCGGCTCCGGCAAGTCGGTGGCCTGCCGCAGCGTCCTCGGACTGCTGCCCGGCGGCGCCCGCACCGAGGGCGAGGTGAGGGTCGCCGGCCGGGACGTGCTGACGATGAACCGCGCCGAACTCACCGGCCTGCGGGCCCGGCAGGTCTCCATGGTCTTCCAGGACCCGCGCGCCTCCGTCAACCCGCTGCGGCGGGTGGGCGACTTCCTCACCGAGGGGCTGCGCGCCGCCGGGACGCCCGCCGCCCGGGCGACCGCCCGCGCCGAGGAACTCCTCGACGCGGTCGGCATCCGCGATCCGCGCGGCGCCCTGCGCCGCCATCCGCACCAGTTCTCCGGCGGCATGCTCCAGCGGGTCGTCATCGCGGCGGCCCTCGCGAGCGAGCCGGACCTCCTCGTCGCCGACGAGCCGACGACCGCGCTCGACGTCACCACCCAGGCCGAGGTCCTCTCGATCCTGGCCCGGCTGCGGGCCGAGCGGGGGACGGGCATGCTGTTCGTCACCCACGACCTCGAACTGGCCGCCGCCGTCTGCGACCGGGTGTACGTCATGTACGCGGGCCGGATCGTGGAGACCCGGTCCACGGACGAGCTGTTCGACCGGCCCCGCCACCCGTACACGGCGGGTCTGCTCGCCTGCACCCCGCGCATCGAACCGGGCGCGCCGGCCCCCCGGCCCATCCCCGGCCGCCCGGTCTCCCTCGCGGAGGCGCCGCCCGGCTGCTCCTTCGCCGCGCGCTGCGCGCACGCGCTGCCCCGCTGCGCCGAGGAGACACCCGCGCTCGCACGCCACGGAGACGGGCTCGCCGCCTGCCACCGCGCCGAAGAAGGGATCACGCCGTGACCGTCGCATCGAAGGAGGGGCTGGTCGTCGACGGCCTGAGCAAGCGGTACGGGGACCACACCGCCGTCGACGGCGTGTCCTTCGCCCTCGCCCCCGGGTCCTCGCTCGCGCTCGTCGGCGAGTCCGGCAGCGGCAAGACGACCACGGTCCGCATGCTCGTGGGCCTGGAGCGCCCGGACGGCGGCACGGTCCGCCTCGACGGCCGGGACCGCTCCACCCGGCCGCGGGGCCGGGCCGAACGGCTGGCCAGGGCCCGGGAGATCCAGATGGTCTTCCAGGACCCGTACCTGTCGCTCGATCCCCGGGTGACGGTCTCGGGCTGCCTCGACGAGGTCCTGCGCCTCCACACGGACCTCGACCCGGCCGGCCGCCGGACCCGGGTCTCGGAGCTCCTCGACCAGGTCGGTCTGGGCGCGCGCGAGGCCTCGGCGCTGCCCCGGGGGCTCTCCGGCGGACAGCGCCAGCGCGTGGCGATCGCCCGCGCCCTGGCCGTGGAGCCCCGGGTCCTCGTCCTCGACGAGGCGGTCGCCGCGCTCGACGTGTCGATCCAGGCGCAGATCCTCGAACTCCTCGGCGCGATCCGCCGCGCGTCGGGCATCGGCTACCTGTTCGTCACGCACGACCTCGCGGTGGTCCGGCACATCGCGGACGAGGTGCTGGTCCTGAAGTCCGGCCAGGTCGTGGAGAAGGGCCCCACCGGGCGCGTCCTGGACGCGCCGGAGCACCCGTACACCCGGCTGCTCCTGGACTCCGTCCCCCGGCGACGCGGCAGGCGGCCGGCGGGGGACTGACCCCGGGCCCGGGAGGAGGGGCGCTCCCTGCCCGGGGGGAGGGAGCGCCCCTCCTCCCGGGCGGCGAGCGCCCTCCCGCCCCGGCCCGGTCCGTCGCGTCAGTCCCGCAGGCGGGCGAGGACCGCGCGCGCCGACCGTTCCACGACCGCGCGGGACTCGTCGGTGGGATCGACCAGTTCGAAGGCGTGGTGGGCGTGCGGCGCGTCGACGACCTCGATGTCGGCGCCGCGCTCCTTCGCGGCCGTGAGGAACGCCACGACCGTCGCCGTGAAGACCTCGTGCTCCAGACCGGCACGGGTCAGCACGACCGGCGGCCCGTCGGCGGTTCCCACGGTGTCCACCGGGCGGAAGCGGGCCTCCACCGCGTCCCAGCCGGGCAGCGGCGCCAGGGCGGGGTAGTTCGCCGCCACGCACCGCAGCCACGGCGGGGGCGCGGCGAGCCAGTCCGCGGCGAGGAGTCCACCGGTGGAGAAGAACCAGAGCGCGATCCGCTCCCCGTCGACGCGCGGGTCGGCCCGGACCAGCTCGACGGCCTCGGCGAGGTCGGCGGCGGCGCGGGCGTAGTCGGTGAGGCCGTGCAGCCGGTGGTCCAGGGTGACGCCGACGACGCCCAGGCTCGCCGCGTAGCGGCCGTACCCCCGGAAGAACGGCGTGTCCCGCGGGGTCGGCACCTGGTCGACGGCGATCGGGCCGCCGTGGACGAAGACGACCGCGGGGCGGGGGCCTTCGGCGTCCGGGAGGTGCAGGTCGACGCGTCCGACCCGCTCGCGGGGCCGCTCGGGCCCGTCGAGGAGGAAGGGCAGCAGGTGGGACGGCTGCTCGTGCGCGGTCTCGGGCGCCGTCACCCGGTGGCCCCCGCCGGCCGCGGCGCGCAGCAGCACCTCGGCCAGGTCTCCGGGCGCGGAGAGCATCGGCCAGTGTCCGGTGGGGAGTTCGAAGAAGCGGAAGCGGTCCTCGGTGAACACCCGGAACTGGGGCGGGCCCGAGGCCACGGCCATCTCGACCAGGGCGATGCTCTGTCCGTTGGCCGCGCACAGGACGCCGGTGGTCGGGAGGGCGGAGGCGGCGCCGGTCAGGACGAGCGGCTCGGTGAGGGTGCCGGCCGGCTGGGGCGCGGCCTCGCCCTCCAGCCGGGCGAGGTCCTCGGCGGGGATCCCTTCGAGGCTGCCCCACCGGTTCCAGGCCCCCGGTGCGGGCGGCGGGACCGGAGCGCCGGGCCGCGCGGCGAGCCGCTCGCGGACCTCCGGGTCCGGTACGGAGCGGACGGCGGCGTCGCCGCCCTGCGGGGGGCCCGTGTCCACGGAGACGATCCGGGCGACGCGCCCGGCCCGCCGGTCGGCGGCGCCGAGGACCGGGTGCAGTCCGTACCCGTGCCCCACGAGGACGATCTCGTCCGCGGTGATCCCGTCGACCAACCGGACCAGTTCGTCGACGTGCGTCTCCAGACCGGTCCCCGGACCGGCCTCGGCGCGCCGGTCCCCCGCCCCGGTCAGGGTCACGGGGTACGCCTCCGCTCCCGCGGCGCGCAGCCGGGCGGCGGTCTCCTCCCACACCCAGCCGCCGGTGAACACGTCCGGTACCAGCACGAAAGCCGTCATGGCCGTCTCCTCGTCTCTCCTCGGGGACCTCTCGCGGTCACGCTAGGAACTCCCCCTGCGGGAGATTCAAGGCAGCCGTCAGGGGTTGGCCGGCGGGACGTCAGAATGGTCGTGTCCGGAGTCGATCGCGCCCCCCGCCAGGAGGTTCACCTCGTGCCGTCCGACGGTCTGTGGAGCATCGGGGAGCTGGCCGCGCGGGCGGGCGTCACCGTCAAGACCGTGCGGTTCTACTCGGACCGGGGGCTGCTGCCGGAGGCGGGCCGGAGTTCCGGGGGGCATCGCAGGTACGGGGCCGAGGCGCTCGACCGGCTGCGGTTCATCCGGTCCCTGCGCGCGCTCGACCTGCCGGTTCCCGAGGTCGAGCGGGTGCTCGTGGACGACGGGGCCGACGAGGCGCTGGAGGAGGCCGTCGCGGGGCGGCTGCGGGACGTGGGCTCCCAGCTGGTGGCGCTGCGCTGGCAGGAGGCCTCCCTCCGGCTACTCCGGGACTGCGCCCCCGGGGAACGGCCGGAGCGGCTGCGGCTGCTCGGCGCGCTGCCCGCCCCGCCCGACACGGACGCCCTGGTCCGGTTCTGGCGGCGCGCGCTGCCGGCGCGGCTGCCGCGTCCCGTGGTCGCGACGGTGCTCGACGCGGTGGTGCCGCGGCCTCCGGACGAGCCCGCCCCGGGGCAGGTGCTCGCCTTCGCCCGGCTGCACGCGCTCGTCACCGATCCGCGCCTGGAGCGGCCGGAGTTCCGGCCCGCGCCGCCGCTCCCGGACGGCGAGTACCGTCCGGTCGTGCTCTACGAGGGTCTGGCCGAGGCGTACGGTCTCGCCTCGGCCGAGGTGCTGGCCGGGCGGGCGCCGCAGGACGGCGGGGCCCTGGACTGCTTCGTCGCCGCCTACGCCCACGCGCGCGGGGAGGCGGACACCCCGGACTTCCGGCGCCGGCTCATCGGTCTGCTCGCCCTCGACGACAGTCCGGTGCTCCCCCGGTACTGGAAGCTCGCCGCCGGTCTGTTCGCCCCGGACGAGCCGGTCCTCGGCCTGCTGCACCACCGTCTGTCGGTGGCACTCCGGGCGCAGGTCCACGGCCCGGCCGCCTGACCCATCCCATGGCGGCCCCGCCGGCTCCCCGCCGTGCGCGGGTGCGGGGCCCGGCGCGTGCGGGAGTCCCCGGGCGGGTGGTGTTCGTCGCCACCCGGGTGAACGCGTGCTTGCGGGGCGGCGGGGCGGGGAAGGGGCCGCACGGACTCAGGACGACAAGGAGGTGGTGCCGGTGTCGGGGCAGACGACCGGGGACGCGGGCGGTGCACCGTGCTGGCTGAACCTGTCCGCACGCGATCTGGAGGAAGCGCAGCGCTTCTACGGTGCCGTGCTCGGGTGGACGTTCAGGCCGGGCGACCTCGGTGACGCGTACGTGGTGGGCGAGCGGGACGGGGTGCCGGTGGCCGGGATCACGACGGCGGCCGCGGAGCCCGCGGTGCCGGTGGCCTGGACGGTGTTCTTCGGGGTCGACGACGCCGACACCGCCGTGGCGCGGATCCGGGAGCGGGGCGGGACGGTCGGCGTGGGGCCGATGGCGTATCCGCCGCGGGGCCGTGCGGCGTTCGCGACGGATCTGGAGGGGGCGGTCTTCGCCGTGTGGGAGGGGCGCCTGGTCTCGCGCTGGCACGTCGGTGAGCGGCAGGCGCCGGCCTGGGTGGAGCTGCACAGCCGCAGCGCCTTCGACGCGGCCGTGTTCTACGGCGGGGTGCTCGGCTGGGCGGATGGGCGTCCGGGCGCCAGTGAGGTGTCGTACGAGCACGACCGGGTGGTGCTGCGGCGGGACGGCGAGGCCGTCGCCCGGCTCAACAGCGGTCCGGTCGAGTCCGCGTCGCCGAGCCCGCAGCTGAGGCCGCGCTGGCTGGTCCGCTTCCGGGTGCGGGACCTGGAGGCGGCGCGGGCGGCGGTGGTGGAGCACGGCGGGTCGGTGGTGCCGGGCGGCGAGTGGGCCGGGGCGCGGCCGCCGGGCGGTGACGACGAGCGCCGGGTGGTGGTCCTGGACCCGGACGGGGCGCTGTTCACCGTGGAGGCGGAGGTCACGGGGTGACGCGGGGCCTGTGATCCACACCTCTCCGTTCGGCAGCTCCTTGTGTGAACCATAGATGATCCAGCAATCTGCATCTTGCGCAGGATCAGATTCGGCATGAGTAGCGGCTGTCAGGAAGGGAAGGGCCCATGAGCGGCGAGCGCCCCGAGCTGTACGAGATGTTCGACGAGCGGTTCCTCACGGGACGGTGCACGTACGACGACGACGCCCTGGAGGTCCTGCACACGGGCTGCCGGTGGGCCGAGGGGCCCGTCTACCTGCCCGCCTGGCGGCAGCTGGTCTGGAGCGACATCCCGAACGACCGGCTGCTGCGCTGGGACGAGGAGACGGGGGCCGTCGCCGTCTTCCGCCGCTCCGCCGGGCACGCCAACGGCAACACCCTCGACCGGGAGGGGCGGCTGATCTCCTGTGAGCAGGGGAACCGGCGCGTGACGCGCACCGAGCACGACGGCACGGTCACCGTGCTCGCCGACCGCTGGCGGGGCCGGCGCCTGAACAGTCCGAACGACGCGACGGTGAAGTCCGACGGTTCGGTCTGGTTCTCCGATCCGGACTTCGGCATCACCAGCGACTACGAGGGCCACCGCGCGGAGAGCGAGATCGGGTCCAACAACGTGTACCGCATCGATCCGGACAGCGGTGAGGTGCGCCTGGTCGCGGACGGGTTCGGCGCGCCGAACGGCCTCGTCTTCTCGCACGACGAGCGGCGGCTCTTCGTCTCCGACACCCGGGCGGGCCTCATCCGGGTCTTCGGGGTGCGCGAGGACGGCACGCTCTCCGACGGCGAGGTCTTCGCCGACGCCTCGGTCCGGGAGAGGGCCCGCTTCGACAACCTCCGCTTCGACGCGGAGGGCCGCCTCTGGGCCGCCGCGATGAGCGACGGCGTGCACTGCTACGACCCCGACGGGACCCTGATCGGACGCCTCGACGTCCCGGAGCCGGTGGCCAACATCGCCTGGGGCGGTGCCAAGCTGAACCGCCTCTTCATCGCCGCCCAGACGAGCCTGTACTCGGTCGTCATGAGCGTCACGGGCACCCACCCGGCCGGCCCCGGCCACCGGCCCTGGCAGGGCGCGGCGGCCTGAGGCGGGGCGGGGGGGCCGGGGCCGTGCGCCGCTCAGTTCGCGGCGGCCCGGGCGGCGACGCGGGCGAGCAGCCGCTCGCGCTGGGCCGGGTCGGTCGCCAGGTCGATCGCGGTCCACGCCATGGCGAGTCCGCCGTCCAGGACGGCCCGGTCGGCGGCGGCCGTGGTGCCGTACCGGGTGAAGTCCGGGTGGTGCATGATCGTGTCGCCGCAGTCGTACCCGATGGAGGGGTGGATCGTCGGGACGAGGTGCGAGACGTTCCCCATGTCGGTCGAACCGCCGCGCAGACCCGGGTCGTTGGGGAGGACGGTGCGGCCGAGCGCCTCGGCGGCGGCCTGGTAGCTCCGCCCCATCGCGAGGTCCTGACGGAGGTCGGCGTAGTCGTTGCCGACCGTCTCCAGGACGAGCTCGGCGCCGGTGGCCAGGGCCCCGGCCTCGAAGCAGGCCCGGACCCGCGCCTGGAGCTCGGCGAGTTCCTCGCTGGTGCCGGCCCGGACGTCGTAGGTGGCGGTGGCGCTCCCGGGGATGACGTTCGCCGCGTCCCCGGCCGAGGTGACGACGCCCGAGACGACGGCGCCGGGGATCATCTGCTGGCGGTGGGCGGCGATCGCGACCTGGGCGATCATCATCGCGTCGGCGGCGTTGACCCCCCGGTGCGGCATCGCGGCGGCGTGCGCCGGGACGCCGGTGTACGCGACGGAGAGGCTGCTGATGGCGAGGGTCGACAGGCCCACGGCGTCCTGCGGCGCCGCGTGCACCATCATGGCGGCCGCCACGTCGTCGAAGGCCCCGGCGCGGAGCATGTCCACCTTGCCGCCGCCCGACTCCTCCGCGGGGGTGCCGAGGAGCGCGACGGTGAGGCCGAGCTCGTCGGCGAGGGGGGCGAGCGCCAGGGCCGCGGCGACGGAGGCGGACCCGTTGACGTTGTGGCCGCAGGCGTGGCCGATGCCGGGCAGCGCGTCGTACTCGGCGCAGATCGCGACCACCAGGTCGCCGCTGCCGGCGGTGGCGCGGAAGGCGGTGGGCAGTCCGTACGCCTCGCGGGTCACGTCGAAGCCGGCGCGCTCCACGAGGTCGGTGATGCGGCGGGCCGCGCGGTGCTCCTCGTAGGCGAGCTCGGGGTCGGCGTGCAGGGCGTGGCTGAGGCCGATGACCGTGTCCTGGTGGCGGCTCAGGGTGGCCCGGCTGCGGTCGCGGGCCGTGGTGGTGGTCGTCATCGGAGGTCCTTCGACGGGGTGCGGTAGAGGAGGGAGGCGGCGCCGCCGGCGACGGAGATCGCCGCGCACAGCACCCAGGAGGTGGTGTAGGCGCCGAGGTCCGGCAGGGTGTGACCGGCGGGGGTGTGCCCGGCGAAGACGGTGAGGACGGCGGCGGCGCCGAGCGAGCCGCCGACGTTGATGATCAGCTCGTTGATGCCGGAGCCGACGGACGTCCGGTCGTGGGGGACGGACTCGACGGCGAGGGTCCGCGTGGAGTGCTGCAGGAAGCCGTTGCCGAGTCCGGCGAGCGCCGTGCCGAGGAGGAAGAGCGGCGCCGAGGAGTGCGTGGCGAGGACCACGACGTACCCGACGGCCATCAGGGCGGAGCCGGTGACCAGGGTGAGCCGGTCGGTGATGCGGGCGGCGACGGCCGGCGCGGCGAGCGCGCCCAGGGCCATGGCCAGGAGGTTGGGGAGCATGCCCAGGCCGATGACGGCGGGGCCGTACCCGAAGCCGTAGCCGGTCTCGTCGGCACTCGTGCCCAGGAAGACCGGGTGGGCGACCTGGAGGCCCAGCATGCAGAAGCTGAAGGAGAGCGTCACGACGGAGACCACCACGACGTTGCGCCGGGCGAACATCCGGACGTCGATCATCGGCTCGGCGGTACGGAGCTCCACGAGGACCCACAGGGCGGTGACGAGCACACCGCCGACGAGGGTGACGAGGGTCCGGGCGGAGCTCCACTCCCAGCCGGGGGTGCCGCCGAGACCGAGCGCGAGCATCAGGGCGACCAGGCCGACGCAGAGCAGCACCGCCCCGGCCCAGTCGACGGAGCCGCCGGGGCGGTTCTCGGACTCGGGGAGCAGGGGCCAGGTCACGGCCAGCGCGATACTGGCGCCGACGGCGGGCACCCAGAGGGCGGCGGTCGGGCTGTCGACGGTCGCGGCGATGAGACCGCTGGAGAGCAGGCCGAGGGTGAGGCCGCCGATCAGCGCGGCGACCATGCGGCTGATGCCGCGGCGGCTCTCCGCGTCGCCGCCGTCGGGGCGGTTGCGGAGGATGCCCACGAGGAGCGGGAAGAAGCCGGCGATGGCGCCCTGGAGGATCTGGCCGGCGAGCAGCATCGGGAAGGAGCGGCTGAGTCCGACGAGGACGGAGCCGGCGATGACGATCGCGAGGTTCCAGCGGAGCAGGCGGCGGTGGCCGTAGAGGTCGCCCATACGGGCGAGGACCGGCGTGAAGGCGACGCTGGCCAGCAGGTTCGCGATGCTGATCCAGTTCAGGTCGGCGGCGGTGACCCGCAGGGTGTCCGTGAGGCCCTTGAGCAGCGGGGAGAGGAATCCCTGGGTGATGCCGCTGGAGAGCTCGACGAGCACGACCGAGGCGATGACCGCGCCGGCGGGGACGGGCCGTACGGCCCTTCTCCGGCCGGGGGCGGTGCGGGTACCGACGTCCGTCATACGTACTACCTCTTCGGGAGGGCCGCGGGGGCTCGATGGGGAGGGGACCGCCCGACGGGTGGGGAACGGGGGCGGAAGATGCACCACAATGTGGCGACCGAACGGCACTTCGGGCAAGACTTGACCGTGAAGACGGCCGATTGCGGCAGCACGTGGGGGCGCGACGGCGGATTCGGGCACGAGCGGGCCGGGTGGGGCGTCTTCGGGCGGCCCCTGCCGGGAGGAGAAGAGACGCGATGACGACGGAACGGGCACCCCGGCACGGAGGCGGCGGGGCGGGCGCGGGCGCGCCCGGCGGCGGCGCGGGTCAGAGGACCGGCGGGGCGGGCACGGCGGCGGGCGGGGCGGGCACGGCGGCGGGCGGATCGGCTGTCGCGACCGGCGGCCCGGGTGTCGGGGCCGGCGGCCCGGGCGCCGGAACCGGTGGGGCCGGCCCGGCCGGAGGCGGCGTCCGGGGCGAGGGGGCCGGCGGATCCGGGGCCGCCGGCGGCCTGGACGCGCTGGACCACGGGATCCTCAAGGTCCTGCACCGCGACCCGCGCGCCCCCTTCGCGGAGGTCGCCGCGGCCGTCGGGGCGCACGAGCGGACCGTCGCGCGCCGCCTGGAGCGGATGACCGCCGACGGGCGGGTCGCGTTCGTGGCGGCGCTCATCCCCGAGTACCAGTACGAGGGGGTGACGGCGGAGATCGCCGTACGGTGCGCGCCCGGGCGCGTCCACGAGGTGGCGCTGACGCTCGCCGCCCTGGACGAGACGCGGTCCGTCGAGGTCGCCACCGGGGCGCTCGACGTGTTCGTCGAGCTCCAGGCGGCCGGTCACGACGCGCTCCTCACCCTCGTGGACACCGCGATCGGCCGGCTCGACGGGGTCGTGGACATCCACTCGGCGGTGGTGCTCCGGCTGCTGCTCACGGCCAGCGACTGGGCACCGTACGACGACGAGCCCACGGACGTGCGGCGGCACGCCGTCGAGGGCACCGCGCTCCCCGAGCCGCCGGACGTGGACGAGCTCGACCGGCGGCTCGTCGAGCTGCTCCGGCGCGACGCCCGCATGTCGACGACGCGCCTCGCACGGGAGCTGAGCGTCGGCGAGACGACGGCCCGGCGGCGCCTGGCCCGGCTGACGGCCTCGCACGTGCTGCACCTGCGGCTGCACGCCGACCCGGCGGTCCTGGGGTATCCGGTGGAGGCGCGGTTCCGCCTCGGTGTCCCGCACCGCGAGCTGGACGGCGCGATCCGGCTGCTGGCGCGGGAACCGGCCGTGCGGCACCTGGTGGTCACGAGCGGCGGGACGAGCCTGCTCGGGTATTCCAGCCACCGCGACACCCGGGACCTCCAGGAGTTCACGGCCCGGGTGTTCGCCCGCCTGGAGGGCGTGACGTCGACGGAGACGGCGCTCCTGATGCGGACGTACAAGAGGGCGGGCTTCACGGCGGTCGAGGCCTGAGGGACGGACGCGGCACCCCCGCCGCGGCGAGGGGGCGCCCACGGCGAGGGCCCCGCCGGTCGCTCGCGCGACCCGCGGGGCCCTCGGTGGTCCGGCGCGCGCCTCTGCGGTACGCCCGCCGGACGGGCGGCGGCGTCGCGGGACCGTCCCCACGTCCCCCGCGGCGGCGCCGCCCGGTCCTCTCCGCCGTCAGGCGGTCGTGGCCCGCGGGGCGGGGAGCGGGTCCACTCCCGGCCCGGCGTCCCGGACGGTGTCGCCGGGGGCCGCCGCGGCCTTCGCGGGGATGAGCGCGGCGACCACCGAGGCCACGAGACCGACACCGCAGCCGATGAGCATCGCGACCCGGAAGCCGTCCTCGGAGGGCAGCGCGTGGCCGCCGAGGGTGGTGGTCATCTGGGCGAGGACGACACCGATGACCGCGGCCGAGACGGAGGTGCCGATGGAGCGCATCAGGGTGTTGAAGCTGTTGGCGGAGGCGGTCTCCTCCTGCGGCACCGCGCCCATGATGAGGGCCGGCATGGCCCCGTAGGCGAGTCCGACACCGGTGTTGCAGATGAGGGTCACGGCGAGCAGGCCCCAGGTGGAGCCCATGAGGGCGAGCGAGGAGCCGTACCCGACGGCGATGACGAGCGCGCCGAGGGAGAGCGTGACCTTGGGGCCGCGGGCGGCCGAGAGCTTGGCGCCGAGCGGCGCGAGGATCATCATCATGAGGCCGGCCGGGGCCATCCAGAGGCCCATGGCCATCATCGACTGCCCCAGGCCGTACCCGGTCGCCTCGGGCAGCTGGAACAGCTGGGGCACGACCAGGGACTGCGCGTACATGGCGAAGCCGACCAGGACCGAGGCCGCATTGGTCATGAGGACGACCGGGCGGGCGGTGACGCGCAGGTCGACGAGCGGGTCGGAGGTGCGCAGCTCCCAGAAGCCCCAGCCGAGCAGGACGACGGCCGCGACGGCGAAGAGGCCGAGCGTGGTGCCGCTGCCCCAGCCCCAGGTGGCGCCCTTGGACACGGCGAGCAGCAGGGCGACGAGCCCGACGCCGAGGCCGAGCGCGCCGGGCACGTCGAAGCGGCCGGGGGCGGCGGCGCGGCGGCCGTCGGGGACGACGCGCCAGATCAGGAAGCCGACGACGAGGCTCAGGGCGGCGGCGACCCAGAAGAGCACGCGCCAGCTGGCGTTCTCGGCGACGGCGGCGGAGAAGGGCAGGCCCAGGGCGCCGCCGACGCCCATGGAGGCGCTCATCAGGGCGATGGAGCCGCCGAGGCGCTCGGGCGGGAGGATGTCCCGGAGCAGGCTGATGCCGAGCGGTACGACGCCCATGCCGAGGCCCTGGAGTCCGCGTCCGACGATCATCGGGACGACGGACGAGGCGAGCGCGCAGACGACGGAGCCGGCGACGAGCGGGATCACGGAGGCGAGCAGGACGCGCCGCTTGCCGAGGGTGTCGCCGAGACGGCCCGCCACGGGGGTGGCGACGGCTCCGGCGAGGAGGGTGGCGGTGATCACCCAGGACGCGTTGGAGGCGGTGGTGCCGAGCAGCTTCGGGAGGTCCCCGATGAGCGGCACCACCAGGGTCTGCATGAGCGCGGCCACGATGCCGGCCATGGCGAGGACGCCGACGACGCCGCCGGGGCGGGCGTCGGGCTTGGAGCCGTCCACGGGTTCTCCCTCACAGGTTCTTCGATTGACTTATATGCATCATGCATATCTGTTGCTCTATACACAAGCTATGCAGGATGCATATGGTTGCGGAACAGGAGAGAATGCCTCCATGGACAAGCCCACCCACCTGGTCGAGTTCGAGAGCATGCTGCTCGGACGGCACGCCCACCTGTACGGACCGCGCCGCGCGGCCGGGGTCCAGCTCGACCGCAGCGCGTACGTGCTCCTCACCCGCATCCGGATGCACGGGCCGATGTCCATCGGGCAGCTCAGCGAGGCCTTCGGCCTCGACGCCTCCACCCTCAACCGGCAGACGGCCGCGATGCTCCGCGCCGGCGTCGTGGAGCGCATCCCGGATCCGGACGGCGGGATCGCCCGCAAGTTCCGCATCACGGAGGAGGGCGAGCGTCGCCTGGAGGCCGACCGGTCCTCGAACATCGAGGGCCTGGAGCGCGTGCTGGAGGAGTGGTCGCCCGAGGACGTGCTCCGTTTCGCCGCCTACCTGGAGCGCTTCAACCGGGACATCGAGCGACTCGAAGGACGCCCCTGGCCCCGGCCGTGACGGCGCTCAGGCGCCGCGGTGCATCGCGGCCCGCCGGTCCGCCGTCGCCAGGGCGGTGTTGACGAGCGCCACGACGGCGAGGACGACGGCCCACAGCGGACGTTCGAGACCGAGGAGCGCGAGCGCCGCCGCGCCGAACACCAGGGCCTTCACGAGCAGGACGCCCGCGAGCGGCACCCGGAACCGTGCCTGCGGCGCGGCGAACAGGCCCCACACGACGGCCGCGAGAGCGGGCGCGGCGACGGCGAGCAGCAGCCGGAGCGCCACGCTCTCCGCGGCCTCCCACCCCCACCACGCCAGTACGGCCAGGGCGGCGAGCTCCAGGAGGAACGCCAGCCCCTCGTTGGCCACGTGCAGCGGGGCGGGCAGCTTCATCGGGAACCTCTCGACCTCGATCACTCGTACGCGGACGGCCCGAGCGTAGACGCCGGGCGCCGCTTCCGTCAGAAGTCTTCCCTCCCCCGCCCCCGCGGCGGTAACTTCCGCCCGACGCAAGACGTTTCAGAAACTTTCCGATCGCGTTTCCATTCGGTGCCGATCCCCGCTGCTCCCCGCCGGCCCGTACGGAACGCCTCCGTCTGGAGCTTCAGATGAGCCGCATCCCCGTCCCCCGGCCCGGACGCCCGGTGGCCCTCCTGGCGCTGGCCGCCGGCCTGCTCGGCCTGCTCGCCGCGCCACCCGGCCCGCCCGCGCCCCGGACCTCCCCCGTCGCCGCCGTCACGGCCGTCGCGGAGAACACCGCGACGGTCTTCTACTGGACGAAGACGAAGAACTGGGCCGCCCCCCGGCTGCACTACGCCCCCGACGGCGGCTCCTGGACCACGGTCCCGGGCGTCGCCATGGAACCCGCCTGCGCGGACTGGGTGAAGAAGACCGTGAGCCTCGGCACGGCCTCCGGACTCCGGGCGACCTTCAACGACGGCAGCGGGACCTGGGACAACAACGGCGGCAGGAACTACGCCCTGGGCACCGGGAACATCACCGTCAGGGACGGGGTGGTCGCCCACTCCGACCCGTGCGGGGACACCACGCCCTCCCCCGCCGCCGGGGCCACGGTCTACTACTCCACGGAAGCCCTCGGCTGGTCCACCGCGAACCTCCACTACCAGCCCGCGGGCGGCACGTGGACCGCCGTCCCGGGCGTCGGCATGCAGGCGGCCTGCGCCGGCTGGTGGAAGCGGGAGATCGACCTCGGGACGGCCGCCTCCCTCAAGGCCGCGTTCAACAACGGCAACGGGACCTGGGACAACAACGGCGGCTCCGACTACACGATCGGCACGGGCGTCTCGACCGTGCGGAACCGGGTGGTGACGGCGAACGCCGCCGACCCCTGCGCCGCGACCCCGCCCGACACCCGGCCCCCCACCGCGCCGGCCGGAGTGACCGCCACCGCCGACGGCGTCTCCGTCCTGCTCTCCTGGGACCCGGCCACCGACGACCGGGGCGTGACGAAGTACCAGGTCACCCGGGTCGGCGGCGGCGGTGGCACGGTCGTGACCGACGTCGCCTCCACCGTGTACTCCGACACCGGACTCGCCGAACGCACCGCGTACACCTACACGGTGAGGGCCGTGGACGCCGCCGGGAACGTCTCCGCCGCCTCGGCCGCCGCGACCGCGACGACCGGCGACAGGCCGGCCACGCCCGCGACCGGGAAGCCGCTCGGCACGGACCCGCGCAAGGATCCGATCTACTTCGTCCTGACCGCCCGGTTCAACGACGGTGACGCGTCGAACGACCGCGGCGGCAGCCAGCACGTGAAGTCGGGGAACGCGGCGAACGACGACCCCATGTTCCGGGGCGACTTCAAGGGCCTCATCCAGAAGCTGGACTACGTCAAGGGGCTCGGGTTCTCGGCGATCTGGGTCACGCCGGTGGTCCTCAACCGCTCGGACTACGACTACCACGGCTACCACGGCTGGGACTTCTACAAGGTCGACCCGCGCCTGGAGTCCGCCGGCGCCTCGTACCAGGACCTGATCGACGCCGCCCACGCCAAGGGCATGAAGATCTACCAGGACGTCGTCTACAACCACTCCTCCCGCTGGGGCGCCAAGGGCCTGTTCGTGCCGACCGTGTACGGCGTGCGGGACGCCCAGTGGAGCTGGTACTACGACGAGAAGCAGCCCGGCTTCGAGTACGACGGGCTCACCGTCGACGCGAAGTCCGGGAAGTCCTACTCCAACGGCGACCTGTGGTCGACCGCCGAGCCCGCCGGCAACACGTGCGTGAACTGGGGAAGGCCCACCGGCGGAAAGAGCGCCGAGGGCTACACGGTCTACAACTGCCAGTGGCCGAGCCCGACCTCCGGCATGTTCCCGAAGGCGCTCTACCACCAGTGCTGGATCGGCAACTGGGAGGGTGAGGACTCCCGTTCCTGCTGGCTGCACGAGGACCTGGCGGACTTCGACACCGAGAACGCGACCGTGCAGAACTACCTGATCGGCGCGTACGACAAGTACATCGACATGGGCGTCGACGGCTTCCGCGTCGACACGGCCGTGCACATACCGCGCACCACCTGGAACCGCCGCTTCCTGCCGGCCATCCAGGAGCGGGTGACGCAACGTCACGGGGCCGAGGCGGCCGCGAACTTCTTCGTCTTCGGCGAGGTCGCCGCCTTCGTCAACGACAAGTGGAACCGCGGCTCGGTGAACCACTCCGCCCAGTTCTACACCTGGAAGGAGCGCAAGGAGTACGACGCCGACGACACCAGGGCCGCCCTGGAGATGTACGCCTACGAGCAGCAGCGGGGCACCGGCGACCAGCCCACCTCCACCAACGCCTTCCTGGAGGGGAACAGCTACCACGCGCCCGACCACAGCCGCTTCTCCGGCATGAACGTCATCGACATGCGCATGCACATGAACTTCGGTGACGCGCAGAACGCCTTCTCCAACGGCAAGGACTCCGACGACAGTTACAACGACGCCACCTACAACGTCGTCTACGTCGACAGCCACGACTACGGGCCGAACAAGTCGAGCGAGCGGTACGCCGGCGGCACCGACGCCTGGGCGGAGAACATGTCCCTGATGTGGACCTTCCGCGGCATCCCGACGCTGTACTACGGATCCGAGATCGAGTTCCAGAAGGGGAAGAAGATCGACTGCGGGCCGGCCTGCCCGCTCGCCGGCACGGGCCGCGCGTACTTCGGCGACCACGTGGCCGGATCCGTCACGGCCACCGACTTCTGCCAGGTCTCCGCCGCCTCGGGCGCGGTCGCGACCACGCTCCAGCAGCCCCTGGTCCGGCACGTCCAGCGGCTCAACCAGATCCGCCGGGCCGTCCCCGCGCTCCAGGCGGGCCAGTACTCCACGGAGGGCGTCACGGGCGGCATGGCGTTCAAGCGCCGCTACACCAGCGGCTCAACGGACAGCTTCGCCCTCGTCACGGTCTCGGGCGGCGCCTCCTTCACGGGCGTCCCGAACGGCACGTACGCGGACGCCGTCACCGGCGACGTCCGCACCGTCACCGACGGGACCCTCTCTGTCGCGGCCCCCGGCAAGGGGAACCTGCGGGTCTACGTCCTGAACGGTCCCGGAAGGATCGGCGCGGCCGGGCCGTACCTCAAGTAGCGCGTACGACGAGGGCCGACAAGGGGTGACGAGGGGGAGGACCGAAATCCACCCCCTCGTCGCCATGTTCAAGTCAAGATTTTGTTACGTGAACGGGCTTGTCGGGCAGAAGACTTCCTTCCGCTCCGTCCGTCTGGGATCTTGCGTCCACCCCACACATCACAGGGCCCGGCCGGCGCCACCCGCGCCACCGGGTCATCGGAGGACGCATTGTTTTCCCAGATATCCGGCCGCGTGAGACTCGCGGCGACCGTTCTCGGCACGGCCCTCGCGCTCGCCGGACCCGTCTCCCTCGCCCAGGCCGCCCCGCTCGACAACGAGCCGCTCGCCGCGTTCACCGCGGCCGCCCGGACGAACACCGCGGCGCCCGCCGCCTGGGCCGCGGGCACCCGCGCCTACCTGGTCATCACGGCCCCCGGTGACACCACCACCGTCCGTACCGCCGTCGCGAACAACGGCGGCTCGGTCTTCGCCTCGTACGACGCGATCGGCGTGATCGTCGCGCACTCGACCTCCGCCTCCTTCGCCGCCACGATGCGCGGCGTCTCCGGCGTCCAGAAGGTCGGCGCGACCCGCACCTCCGACGTCCCCGCGGACGCCTACAACCCGGCGCTCCCGGCCAACCCCTCGCAGGCGACGGCGCCCACGACCGAGCCGGTGCGCTCGGACATGACGCAGATCAAGGCCGACCAGGCCTGGGCCGTCAACCCGGGCTCGGCCTCGGTCAAGGTCGGCATCCTGGACACCGGCGTGGACGACCAGCACCAGGACCTGGCGCCGAACTTCAACGCCGCCGACTCGGTCTCCTGCGCGTACGGCAAGACGGACACCCGGACCGGGGCCTGGCGCGACGTCGACCAGCACGGCACCCACGTCGCGGGCACGGTCGCGGCCGCCAAGAACGGCAAGGGCGCCATCGGCGTCGCTCCCGGCGTGAAGATCTCCTCGGTGCGCATCGCCGAGCCGGGCAGCACCCTGTTCTTCGCGGAGAACACCGTCTGCGGCCTCGTGTGGGCCGGTGACCACGGGTTCAAGGTCACCAACAACAGCTACTACACGGACCCGTGGCAGTTCAACTGCCCGAACGACCTCGACCAGGCGGCCATCCTGGAGGGCGTGGGCCGCGCCCAGGCGTACGCCGAGGGCAAGGGCTCCCTTCAGGTCGCGGCGGCCGGCAACTCCAACGTCGACCTGGCCAACAAGACCACCGACTCGTCGAGCCCCAACGACTCGACGCCGGTGAACCGGACCATCACCAACGACTGCCTCGACATCCCGGCCGAGCTGCCGGGCGTCGTTACGGTCGCCGCCAACGGCACCAGCGGCTCGTCCAAGGCCTCGTTCTCCAACTACGGCCGTGACGTCATCGAGGTCTCGGCCCCCGGCGAGTCCGTCTACAGCACCGCCCCCGGCGGCAAGTACGCCTCGCTGAGCGGCACCTCGATGGCCTCCCCGCACGTGGCGGGCGTGGCCGCGCTGCTCGCCAGCGCCAACCCGTCGTACACCCCGGCGGACATCCGCGCGAAGCTCGGCGAGCAGGCCACCGACCTGGCCTGCCCGTCGGACGCCCGCTGCACCGGCACGACGGCGAAGAACAGCTTCTTCGGCGAGGGCCGCGTGGACGCCCTGAAGGCCGTCGGCGGCTCCACCCCGCCGGCCGGGGCGTACTTCGAGAACCTGGCGGACGTCGCGATCGCGGACAACGCCACGGTCGAGAGCCCGATCACGGTCAGCGGCGTGACGGGCAACGCGCCGGCCACCCTCAAGGTGGGCGTCGACATCAAGCACACGTACATCGGTGACCTGAAGGTCGACCTGGTGGCCCCGGACGGCAGCGTGTACACGCTGCACAACCGGACCGGCAGCGGTACGGACAACATCGCCCAGACGTACACGGTCAACGCCTCCTCGGAGGTCGCGAACGGCGTCTGGAAGCTCCGCGTGAACGACAACGCGAGCCAGGACACGGGCAAGATCGACGCCTGGAACCTGACCTTCTAGGACCACTGGAACCTGACCTTCCAGCACCTCCCGACCCGGGAGACGGGGCCGGAGCCGCCATGGCTCCGGCCCCGTCCGCGTCCGCGCGCGACTCCGGCGGAAGAAAGTCCGTACCGGGGGGTAGGCCTCCCCCGGGCCCTTGTTGTACGTTCCGTCTAACAAGCTTGCTAGACGCAACGTCTAACAAGAGCCCGAGCCGCTCGCGCGACCCCGAGGAGCCGCACCATGGCAAGCAGCACCGTTCGCCCGGACCACGAGAACGACGACGTCGCCGCGCGGCTGCTCCTGTCGGCCGCGAAGCTCTCCTACGACCCGGCCACCGAGGTCGACTGGGACACCCCCCTCGACAAGGACTTCCACGGCCAGAGCCCGGAGTGGAACAGCCTCTACGGGACCGCCTACTGGAACGAGATGAGCGAGGAGCAGCGCAAGGAGCTGACCCGCCAGGAGTCGGCCTCGGTGGCCAGCACCGGCATCTGGTTCGAGATGATCCTCCAGCAGCTGATGCTCCGTGACATCTACCGCATGGACCACACCGACCCCCGGTTCCAGTGGGCCCTCACCGAGATCGCCGACGAGTGCCGGCACTCCATCATGTTCGCCCGCGGCTCCCAGAAGCTCGGCGCGCCCTCCTACAAGCCCAGGAGGTCGGTCCTCGAACTCGGCCGCTTCATGAAGACCGTCGGGTTCGGCGAGGCCGCGTACGCCGGCATCCTCGTCGCCGAGGAGGTCCTCGACGTCATGCAGCGCGACTGGATGCGCGACGAGCGGGTCGTCCCCTTCGTCCGCACCATCAACAACATCCATGTCGTCGAGGAGTCCCGGCACATGAAGTTCGCCCGGGACGAGACCCGCCGCCACCTGGCGCGCGCGAGCAGGGCGCGCCGCCACTTCCAGGCACTCGTGGTCGCCATCGCCGCGTACTACATCATCACCAGCCTGGTGAACCCGGAGGTGTACGTGCGGGCCGGGCTCGACCCCGAGCGCGCACGCCGCGAGGCCGCCGCCAACGAGCACTACAAGGCGCTCCTGCGCGCCAGCTGCGCCGGACTGATGGAGTTCCTCGCGGACGTCGGGATGCTGACCCGCCCCGCGCTCTTCTTCTACCAGCGCGCGCACCTCGTCTGACCCGCCCCCGTCCCCCGGATCCGAGCTGAGCCGACGCCATGACCTACGCCATCACCCAGACCTGCTGCAACGACGCCACCTGCGTCGCCGTCTGCCCGGTCAACTGCATCCACCCGACGCCCGACGAGCCGGACTTCGGCACCACGGAGATGCTGTACGTCGACCCGAGGTCCTGCATCGACTGCGGCGCCTGTGCCGACGCCTGTCCCGTCGACGCGATCTTCCCCGCCGACCGGCTGCCGGAGCCCCTGCGGGAGTACGAGGCGATCAACGCCGCCCACTACGCGGGACGCGAGCCCGCCCCGGTCCTGGCGTCGCCCACCTTCCACCCCTGGGGCGCGCCCTCCTTCACGCGCTCCCTCCCGTCCGACTTCGCCCCGATCCGGGTCGCGGTCGTCGGCACCGGACCGGCCGGGATGTACGCCGCCGAGGACCTCCTCCTGCACACCAACGCCGAGGTGACGCTGATCGACCGGCTGCCCGTCGCCGGCGGACTCGTCCGGTACGGCGTGGCCCCCGACCACCCCGCGACCAAGGGCGCCGGGGACACCTTCGCCCGCTTCCACGCCCACCCGCGCGTCCGGATGCGGCTCGGCGTCCAGGTCGGCGTCGACGTCACCCCCGGGGAACTCGCCGCGCACCACGACGCGGTGGTCTACGCGGTGGGCGCGCCCTCCGACCGGCGTCTGGGCATCCCCGGCGAGGACCTGCCGGGCAGCGTCTCGGCGACCTCCGTCGTCTCCTGGTACAACGCGCACCCGGAGACCGGCGCGGACGCCGTTCGGCTCACGACCGAGCGGGTCGTCGTGGTCGGCAACGGCAACGTGGCGCTCGACGTGGCCCGGATCCTCGTCACGGACCCCGAGGCCCTCGCCCGGACCGACATCGCCGACCACGCCCTCGCCGCCCTGCGCGACGCCCGGGTCCGCGAGGTGGTGCTGCTCGGCCGGCGCGGTCCCGAGGACGCCGCGTACACCACCTCCGAACTGCTCGCCCTGAAGCACCTGCCGGGGGTCGACCTGGTCGTCGACGACTCGGATCCCCGCACCGGCGCGGCCGTCGACGGGGCGGAGCCCGGGACGAAGGCCGCGCTCCTGAGGGGCGTCGGCCGGGAGGCGGTGGACTGGACGCGGCCCCCCGCGGCGGACCGGCGCCGGATCGTCCTCCGCTTCCACTCCGCACCGGTCGAGGCCCTCGGCGAGGAGCACGTGCGGGCGGTCCGGGTGACGCGGGAGGGCGCGGCGGACGGGACGGAGATCGCGGCGGGTCTGCTCGTCCGGGCCATCGGTTACCGGGGCGTGCCGCTCGCGGGACTGCCGTTCGACGAGGCCGCCGGGACCGTGCCGCACGAGGCGGGCCGGGTGGCGGGGCTGCCCGGAAGCTATGTCGTCGGCTGGATCAAGCGCGGACCCTCCGGAGGCATCGGGGCCAACCGGGCCTGCGCGGAGGAGACGATCGGGTCGCTGCTCGCGGACGCGGTCGCCGGGGCGCTGCCGAGGCCGACGGGCACGTCGCAGGAGTTCCGGCGCCTCGCGAAGGGCCGCAGCGGGCGGGGGCTCGTCGACGCGCGCGGTCTGGCGTCCATCGACCGGGCCGAGCGGGCGCGGGGCCGGGACGCGGGGCGTCCCCGGGTCAAGCTGGCCACGGTGCAGGAGCTCGTCGCGGCGGCCCGGGGCGGCAGGCCGCGCCTGCGGGACTGAGGGGGTCGCGCTCCTCGGGTCCGGCCCGGGACGGCGGGCCGGTGCGGAGCGGTACGGAGCGACCGTACGGACCGGGCGTTCGGACGGGCGCACGGGACGGACGTGCGCGTCGGCCGGACGGTCAGACCGCGACGCTCAGCGCCTGGCGGAGCACGATCGCGTTGAGCCGTACCGCGAAGGGCACGACGTCGGTCAGGTCGAGCGCCAGCATCTCGGCCTTCGGCAGCTCGACGGTGACGTCGACGCAGAAGGCCAGGGCGTACATGTGGTCCCCGGTCTCCTCGTCCTGGAGGGCGAAGAACAGGTCCCGGTAGAACCGGGTGCGGTCCCCGGACTCCTCGTAGAAGGAGAGTCCGGGCTGCCCCTCCTGCGCGGCGAGCCCGGTGAAGGCCTGGACGAGCTCGCGCTCGACCGTGGCCCAGAACCCGGCCTCGGCGCACTCCGGCGGCAGCGCCTGGCGGACGGCCTCCTTGAGGGAGAGGACCATGACCAGGACGGGGGCGTACTCCTGGAGCCCCCAGCCCCGGACCATCTTCACCACGTCGCTGTCCGGCACGGCCGAGGCCGCCCGGTGGATCGCCTCGAAGTCGAAGTTGACGGTCGCCGGGGCGATCGCCTCCTGGAACACCCGGTCGATGGACCGGGCCTGGTCGAGGTGGTCCGGTGCCACCTCGACGACGGTCCTGAAACTGGCGGCCAAAGCTCCTCCTGGATGATCTCGGTGATCAGGAGGGGTCAGTATGCCGAGGCGCGGGGGGCCGGGCGCCGGGCGTCCGCCGTGCGGACGGTTCAGCCGCGGCCGCGGCGCGGCTTCCCGCTCCGGCCGGAGCCCGAGCCGCCCTTGCGGGCCGCCGAGGGCCGGCCCGCGGTGCGGGAACCGCCGCCCGGCTTCCCGGACCTCGCCGGCTTCGCGGCGCGCTGCTCCCTGGGCTGCTTCTGGCCCTTCTTCTCCTCGGCGCGGCGGCCCCGGGTGCTGTTCACGGTGCGGCCGCGGACAATGCCGATGAACTCCTCCACCAGGTCGGGCGCCTCGTCCGCCGCCGGCCACGACAGGGCCACCCGCGACTGCGGGACGCCGACGAGGGTCCGGTAGGTGAGGTCCTTGCGGTGGTGCAGTCGGGCCAGCGACTGCGGCACGGCGAGCACGCCGACGCCCGCGGCGACCAGTTCGACCGCGTCGGCGGTCGTCTCCGGGCGCTCCGTCGCGGGGCGCCCGGGCGGCTGCTCCCAGCCCAGGGTGTCGTCGAGGGGGTGCAGGACGAGCTCCTCGGCGAGGTCCTCGGCCGAGACCTCCTCCACCGCGGCGAACAGGTGGTCCTTGGGGACGACGACGACCGTCGTCTCGGTGTAGAGCGGGATGGCACTGAGGTCGTCCCCGTCGACGGGGAGCCGGACGAGCCCCGCGTCCACCGTGCCCTCCCGGAGCGCGCCGAAGGCCTCGGCCGGTGTGACGGCGTGGAGGGTCAGGGGCACGTCGGGCAGGCGCTCGTTCCAGATCCGCACCCACTTCGCGGGTGTCGCTCCCGGCACGTAGGCGAGCCGGAAGGAGGAGGGGGAGGAGGGGGTATCCGCGGGGAAAGCGTCCGAGCCTGTCACTCCGCCAGGTTACCGGTAGCAGCCGTGGTCGGAGGTCGGCCGCACGCTCGATACCCTTGACACCATGACGTCGCACCAGAACACCCAGACGATGAAGCCCGCGACCGCGGCGAAGAAGCTGGGTGTGTACCTCGAGGCCACCCCCGCAGAGTTCCAGGAGGGTGTCGTCTCGCGCTCCGAGCTGAACGAGCTCCAGGCCAACCCTCCCGCCTGGCTCCAGGAGCTGCGCGAGAAGGGACCGCACCCCCGCCCGGTCGTCGCGAACAAGCTGGGCGTCTCCATCGCCGGTCTCGCGCGCGGCGGAATCACCGAGCCGCTCACCACCGAGCAGATCGAGGCGATCAAGCAGGAGCTCCCCGAGTGGCTGAAGAAGGAGCGCGCCACCCAGTCGGAGGTCCGCAAGGAGACCGTCCGCATCAAGGAGCGCGACGCCGAGCGGGCGCGCCGCGACCAGGGCGCCTGACCGGTCCCCTCTGAACGCCACGCCGGTCCGGCCCGAAGCGCTTCGGGCCCGACCCGGGGGGCGTTGGCGCGCGTGCGGGGGTTATTCCCCCCATAGTGTA